>NZ_JBDFPP010000069.1:0-344 GCF_039672635.1 Pseudomonas sp. P39-UII1 | reverse complement strand
TCAGTTTTTTTGTCCTGGTTGTCCTCGGCGTCACGGGTGACGAAGGGGCGAATGTAGCGATCCACTCGGTCCGAGCGCGTGACCAGCAGGCCAGTCGCATTCTCGTAGATCGTCGGTACCACGTGGCCATTTTGCAATCCCGGTGTGCCCGGTTTGCGATAAGGGTCCCGCGCAACATCCCCATCCTGGCTCGCGATCAAGGCCTGTGGCACCTTGGGGTTATCGTCAAAGAACATGAACAGTCGCTCGATCATGCCTTGCGCATGGGTAGTGTTTTCATCGTCTTGCCAGAGAAACTGGGTAACGCCCAAGGTCGCAGCATTACGCCCTTCATTGATCAGGCC
>NZ_JBDFPP010000068.1:0-377 GCF_039672635.1 Pseudomonas sp. P39-UII1 | reverse complement strand
CACCACCAACCTGGTGCTGAGCGCTACCGGCGATGTCGCTGAAGGCGGTCAGATCGTCTATACCGCCACGCTGAGCAACCCAGCCGGCACGGCAATGACCGTGACCCTGAGCAACGGCGCGACCATCAACATCGCCGCCGGTCAAACGACTGGCCAGGTCACTGTTGCCGCGCCGGCCGATGACGTCTACAAAGACGCCGGCCAAGTCAAAACCACCATTACTGGCACCACCGGTGGCGACTTCGAGAAGCTGGCGGTCAACCCGGCCGAAGCCGTGACTAACGTCAGCGATACCATCGATACCAGCACGGTCACGTTGACCGCCAATGCCTCAGTCATCGAAGGCGGCGTGGTCACTTACACCGCTTCCGTTAGCG
>NZ_JBDFPP010000067.1:0-380 GCF_039672635.1 Pseudomonas sp. P39-UII1 | reverse complement strand
CATCTACAGTACGGGCTCGATGCCCTAGGAGCGGCTCCGCTTCAAGACCTTCCCTCGATGATCAGTCGAGAACTTTCGCCTCTTGGGAGGCGAAAGTCGAGATACAAGGAGCGGCTTCAGCCGCGATGCGCCGCGCGGGCGGCGCTCGATCTCCTAGGCGCTGAACGTGTTGTGCCGAGCACTTGGTGGCCTTGATACGGCCTTCGCCGGGAATATTTCAAATAACTGAAATTAACCCTTGACCCGTTTCCAGATCCCCTTATAATGCGCCCCACTTCCAGCGACATCGGAACGACAAACTCCTTGAGATTCAATGAGTTAAGTAGTTAAGGTGGTGCTGCAAGGGCTACGATCGAATGATCGCAAGCGGTTGAAATGGT
>NZ_JBDFPP010000066.1:0-411 GCF_039672635.1 Pseudomonas sp. P39-UII1 | reverse complement strand
CCGAACTCAGTAGTGAAACGATGCATCGCCGATGGTAGTGTGGGGTTTCCCCATGTGAGAGTAGGTCATCGTCAAGATTCATTTCGCAAAACCCCTATCTGCGCGAGCAGGTAGGGGTTTTGTCTTTAAGTAGAAGCTCAAGCTTCTTGCTGACCAGGTCGAGAGACAGATCAGCAGTGTTAAAAAGGTGGTTGACAGCATTTTTGAATGCTGTATTATTCGCCTCCCGCTACGAGAGATCGCAGCGAGTTAAGTGTTTGAAGCTAAACGAGTTTCTCGGTAAGAACTTCAAAATAAACGCTTGACAGGCTCTGAGGAAAGCGTAGAATGCGCGCCTCGGTTGAGACGAAAAGCTCTTAACCAAACGCTCTTTAACAAATTGAATCAAGCAATTCGTGTGGGTGCTTGTGA
>NZ_JBDFPP010000065.1:0-450 GCF_039672635.1 Pseudomonas sp. P39-UII1 | reverse complement strand
CGATCGTATCGCTGACGTTGGTGACGGCTTCGGCTGGATTAACGGCCAGATTCTCGAAATCGCCACCGGTGGTGCCGGTGACACTTACTTTGACCTGACCGGCGTCTTTGTAGACGTCATCGGCCGGTGCCGCGACGGTGACTTGACCGACAGTTTGGCCGGCGGCGATAGCGATGGTCGCGCCGTTGCTCAGGGTCACGGTCATCGCCGTGCCCGCTGGGTTGCTCAGGGTCGCGGTGTAGACGATCTGGCCGCCTTCGGCGACATCACCGGTGGCGCTCAGCACCAGATTGGTGGTGGCCTGAGTGGCCGGGCTGTCGGTGACGGTAGTAGTCGGGTTACCTGCGGTTTCGAGCTGCTCGTAATTGCCGCCTTCGACCTTGCTGATGCTGTTGGTCAGCGGAGCGTTGGTGTTGTAAACGTTGTTCGGCGCGGTGAAGTTGACCGAGC
>NZ_JBDFPP010000064.1:0-477 GCF_039672635.1 Pseudomonas sp. P39-UII1 | reverse complement strand
AAGAAGTGCGGGTGGACAACCTGACCCGGCGCTTCACCTACAACGACGGCGGCCACCTGACCCGGCTGGACGAAATCGGCTACGGCGAGAACGGTGAACAGCCCCAGCGCGAAACGCTGTTCGAACGGGACCCGATTGGCCGCCTGATGGCCAAGCTCAACCGCGATGCGCGACAAGACTATGCGTATGACGATGTCGACCGGTTGCTGAGCATCCAACGGCAACCCAGCGGCATCGGCAAACAACTCGGCATCACCGAAGAAAAACTGGAATACGCCTATGACCTGCTGGGCCGACTGACCCAGGAAATCACCCCACAGGGCGTGCTCGGCTACGAATACGACCCGCTAAGCAACCTGACCACACTGACCCTGCCGGACGGGCGCAAGGTCAACCACCTGTACTACGGCAGCGGCCACCTGCACCAGCTGAACCTGGACGGCCAGGTGATCAGCGACATGGAGCGCGATGACCTGC
>NZ_JBDFPP010000063.1:0-495 GCF_039672635.1 Pseudomonas sp. P39-UII1 | reverse complement strand
CCCTGGCCAACGGCCAGAGCATCACCATCGGCGTCGGTGAATCGTCCGGCTCGGTCAACTTCACCGCACCGAACAACGTCTACAACACCAATGCCCCGCTGACCAACAGCATCAGCAAGGTCGAAGGCGGCAACTACGAGCAGCTCGAAACCGCAGGTAACCCGACCACTACCGTCACCGACGGTCCAGACACCCAGGCCACCACCAACCTGGTGCTGAGCGCGACCGGCGATGTCGCCGAAGGCGGTCAGATCGTCTACACCGCGACGCTGAGCAACCCAGCCGGCACGGCGATGACCGTGACCCTGAGCAACGGTGCGACCATCAACATCGCCGCCGGTCAAACGACTGGCCAGGTCACTGTTGCCGCGCCGGCCGATGACGTCTACAAAGACGCCGGTCAGGTCAAAGTAAGTGTCACCGGCACCACCGGTGGCGATTTCGAGAATCTGGCCGTTAATCCAGCCGAAGCCGTCACCAACGTCAGCGATACGA
>NZ_JBDFPP010000062.1:0-501 GCF_039672635.1 Pseudomonas sp. P39-UII1 | reverse complement strand
ACCACGGTGTGATTCATGACTGGGGTGAAGTCGTAACAAGGTAGCCGTAGGGGAACCTGCGGCTGGATCACCTCCTTAATCGACGACATCAGCCTGCTGATGAGCTCCCACACGAATTGCTTGATTCATATGTGAAGACGATCAAGACCCTATATAGGTCTGTAGCTCAGTTGGTTAGAGCGCACCCCTGATAAGGGTGAGGTCGGCAGTTCAAATCTGCCCAGACCTACCAATATGCGGGGCCATAGCTCAGCTGGGAGAGCGCCTGCCTTGCACGCAGGAGGTCAGCGGTTCGATCCCGCTTGGCTCCACCACTCTTGCTGTACCTTGATCAAACTCAGAAATGAGCATTCGCCTCGAATGTTGATTTCTGGCTTTTGTCAGATCGTTCTTTAAAAATTCGGATATGTGATAGAAATAGACTGAACACTACTTTCACTGGTAGTGGATCAGGCTAAGGTAAAATTTGTGATGTTGCATTACGAATTTTCGGCGAATGTC
>NZ_JBDFPP010000061.1:0-536 GCF_039672635.1 Pseudomonas sp. P39-UII1 | reverse complement strand
ACCACGGTGTGATTCATGACTGGGGTGAAGTCGTAACAAGGTAGCCGTAGGGGAACCTGCGGCTGGATCACCTCCTTAATCGACGACATCAGCCTGCTGATGAGCTCCCACACGAATTGCTTGATTCTTTGTATAAAGACGATGCTGTAACGCGACCCTGTTATAGGTCTGTAGCTCAGTTGGTTAGAGCGCACCCCTGATAAGGGTGAGGTCGGCAGTTCAAATCTGCCCAGACCTACCATTACATGGTGCAGCCTAGAATACGGGGCCATAGCTCAGCTGGGAGAGCGCCTGCCTTGCACGCAGGAGGTCAGCGGTTCGATCCCGCTTGGCTCCACCACTTTTCGCCGTACGCAGTCGCTTGTCAGAACTTAGAAATGAACATTCGTTGATGAATGTTGATTTCTGACTTTTGTCAGATCGTTCTTTAAAAATTCGGATATGTGATAGAAATAGACTGAACACTACTTTCACTGGTAGTGGATCAGGCTAAGGTAAAATTTGTGATGTTGCATTACGAATTTTCGGCGAATGTC
>NZ_JBDFPP010000060.1:0-634 GCF_039672635.1 Pseudomonas sp. P39-UII1 | reverse complement strand
GCGCCGTGCCAACAAGGCTGACAACTATGGCCTATCAGGCCATGGCACGTTGCAACAAATGTAGGAGCGGGCTTGCCCGCGATGCGCCGCGCGGGCGGCGCTCGATCTCCTAGGCGCTGAACGTGTTGTGCCGAGCACTTGGTGGCCTTGATACGGCCTTCACCTGGGATATTTCAAATATCTGAAATTAACCCTTGACCCATTTCCAGATCCCCTTATAATGCGCCCCACTTCCAGCGACATCGGAACGACAAACTCCTTGAGATTCAATGAGTTAAGTAGTTAAGATGCTGCTGCAAGGGCTACGATCGAATGATCGCTAGCGGTTGAAGTGGTGGTTGACAGCGCTTCTAAACGCTGTATGATTCACCTCCCGCTACGAGAGATCGCAGCGAGTTAAGTGTTTGAAGCTAAACGAGTTTCTCGGTAAAAACTTCAAAATAAACGCTTGACAGGCTCTGAGGAAGGCGTAGAATGCGCGCCTCGGTTGAGACGAAAAGCTCTTGGCCAAACGCTCTTTAACAAATTGAATCAAGCAATTCGTGTGGGTGCTTGTGAGTACGGACTGATAGTCAACAAGATTATCAGCATCACAAGTGACCATGCGAGAAATCACATAGTCATTTGAGATTGC
>NZ_JBDFPP010000006.1:0-262885 GCF_039672635.1 Pseudomonas sp. P39-UII1 | reverse complement strand
GCCAGAGCGTCATCTACAGTACGGGCTCGATGCCCTAGGAGCGGCTCCGCTTCAAGACCTTCCCTCGATGATCAGTCGAGAACTTTCGCCTCTTGGGAGGCGAAAGTCGAGATACAAGGAGCGGCTTTAGCCGCGATGCGCCGCGTGGGCGGCGCTCGGTCTCAAGGGCGCCGAATCCTCAAAGCCAAGCACCTCTCAGCCCACCCACAAAACAAAGCGGGGAGGCCTTTCGGCCTCCCCGCTTTGTATATATAGCTACATAGCTACACCAACAGGCAATCACTCTGCCTTGAGGGTAACCCGGGCAAACGACTTCTTGCCTGCCTGGCACACATGGGTCGCGCCAATCGCAAACACAAAGTCACGATCAACCACCGCACCGTCGACCTTCACCGCACCACCATTGAGAAGATCACGCGCCATTGCCGAGTTTTTCACCAGGCCCGCCCGATTCAGCACAGCAGCGATCGGCAAGTTTTCAGCCGCCGCCACTTCGACCTCAGGCAGGTCTTCCGGCAACTCACCGTCCTTCATGCGATTACCCGCCGCACGGTGGGCATTGGCCGCCGCTTCTTCGCCGTGGAAACGCGCAACGATCTCTTCCGCCAGCTTGATCTTGATATCACGCGGGTTCGCGCCATTGGCGACATCGGCACGGAACTGATCGATCTCATCCATCGAACGGAAGCTCAGCAGTTCGAAATAGCGCCACATCAGCGTGTCCGGGATCGACACCAGCTTGCTGTACATCACCCCCGGCGCTTCCTGGATACCAACATAGTTGCCCAAGGATTTGGACATCTTCTTCACGCCATCCAGCCCTTCGAGCAGCGGCATGGTCACGATGTTCTGCGCTTCCTGGCCGTAGGAGCGCTGCAACTCGCGCCCCATCAGCAGGTTGAATTTCTGGTCGGTACCGCCCAACTCCACGTCAGCGTTCAGCGCCACCGAGTCGTACCCCTGCACCAGCGGGTACAGGAACTCGTGGATAGCAATTGGCTGGTTGGTGGTGTAACGCTTGTCGAAGTCATCACGCTCAAGCATGCGCGCCACGGTGTACTGCGACGCCAGGCGAATGAAGTCGGCCGGGGTCAGCGCGTCCATCCAGGTGGAGTTGAAGGCGACTTCGGTCTTGGCCGGGTCGAGAATCTTGAACACCTGCTGTTTATACGTCTCGGCGTTCTCCAGCACCTGCTCACGGGTCAGCGGCGGACGTGTGGCGCTCTTGCCGCTCGGGTCACCGATCATCCCGGTGAAGTCACCGATCAGGAAGATGACCTGATGGCCCAGCTCCTGGAACTGGCGCAGCTTGTTGATCAGCACGGTGTGCCCCAGGTGCAGGTCAGGCGCAGTCGGGTCGAAACCTGCCTTGATACGCAGAGGCTGGCCGCGCTTGAGCTTCTCCACCAGTTCCGACTCGACCAACACTTCTTCCGCACCGCGCTTGATAAGCGCCAGCTGCTCTTCAACCGACTTCATAGACAGACCCGCAAGGCTCAGATTCAAGGGGAGCCAACCATACAAGATCGGCCATCAAATACAAGTTTCGCAATGGAATGTGACCTGACCGCAGGCTTGCGGCGTCTACGCGCCCTTGCGTGAAAATGGATTTGGTTATATTTTATACAGTTATTTCATCTTCATCATGTCATTCATCTTTTCCATATTCATTTTTCTTCAAAAGTCACCTACCTATGACCAACGAAACGCCTAAAGCGCCCCCGCTTTATCCGAAAAGCCATCTGTTGGCCGCCAGCGGCATCGCCGCCCTGCTCAGCCTGGCCCTGCTGGTATTCCCGTCCAGCGAAGTCGAAGCCAAGAAGACCACCCTCAGCCTCGAACTGGAAAGCCCGGCCGAGCAGCTGAAGGACGAGTCCCAGGCCGCACCTCTGGTGCAGGGCCAAGCCGACCAGGGCTCACCTTTCGCACAGATCGAAGGCGGCGAAACACAGACCGAGCAAGCAGCCCAGGCAGCCCCAACCCCCGAAAAGAAGCCAGAGGCCAAGGAACCCGGGCACCGCGAAGTCACCGTGGCGCGTGGCGATACCCTTTCAACCCTGTTCGCCAAGGTAGGCCTGCCCGCCAATGCGGTGCACGACCTACTGGCCAGCAACAAGCAGGCCAAGCAGTTCAGCCAACTGAAGCATGGCCAGGTGCTGCAGATCGAACTCGACAAGGACGGTCAGCTTGCCAGCCTGCATAGCAAGGTCAGTAACCTTGAAACCATCCGCCTGACCAGGACCGCCAAGGGTTACACCTTCGATCGTGAAATCAGCAAGCCGGTGGTACGCACCGCTTACGCCCACGGTGTGATCAAGAGCTCGCTGTCCGCCTCGGCCCAACGCGCCGGCCTGTCGCACAGCATGACCATGGACATGGCCAAGGTGCTTGGCTACGACATCGACTTCGCTCAGGACATTCGTCCAGGCGACGAATTCGATGTCGTCTACGAGCAGAAGGTCATGGACGGCAAGGTGGTTGGCACCGGCAATATCCTGTCTGCCCGCTTCACCAACCGCGGCAAGACCTACACTGCGGTGCGCTACACCAACAAGCAGGGCAACTCCAGCTACTACACGGCCGACGGCAACAGCCTGCGCAAGGCGTTCATCCGTACGCCGGTAGATTTTGCCCGCATCAGTTCGCGCTTCTCCGCTGGCCGCAAGCACCCGATCCTGAACAAGATCCGCGCGCACAAGGGCGTCGATTACGCGGCCCCGCGCGGCACGCCGATCAAGGCAGCCGGCGACGGTCGCATCGAGCTCGCCGGCCGCCGCGGTGGCTACGGCAACACCGTGATCATCGCCCACGGCAACAGCTACAAGACGCTCTACGGGCACATGCAGGGCTTCGCCAAAGGCATCAAGACCGGCAGCAGCGTGAAACAGGGCCAGATCATCGGCTACATCGGCACCACCGGCCTTTCCACCGGCCCGCACCTGCACTATGAGTTCCAGGTCAACGGCGTGCACGTAGACCCACTGAGCCAGAAAGTGCCGATGTCCGACCCGATCGCCAAAGCCGAGCGCCAGCGTTTCCTGCAGCAGAGCCAGCCACTGATCGCGCGTATGGATCAGGAAAAGGCCACCATGCTCGCAGCGAACAAGCGCTGACGTATGCCGCTTTACCTGGGGGTAATGTCCGGCACCAGCCTCGATGGCCTGGACATCGCCTTGATCGAACAAGGCGAGCAGCTCGAACTGCTCGCCACGCATTACGTGCCGATGCCAAGCGACCTGCGTCAGCAATTGCTTGCCTTGTGCGCCAGCGGCCCTGACGAGATCGCGCGTGCCGCACTGGCGGAAAACCGCTGGGCCAACCTGGCGGGCGAAGGTATTCAGCAATTGCTGGCAAAGCAGGGTCTACCGGCTCATGCCATTCGCGCCATCGGCAGCCACGGCCAGACCATTCGCCATGAGCCTGCCCGAGGCTTCACCGTGCAGATCGGCAACCCGGCACTGCTCGCCGAGCTTACCGGCATCAGCGTGGTAGCCGACTTCCGCCGCCGCGATGTGGCGGCGGGCGGCCAGGGCGCACCGCTGGTGCCAGCTTTCCACGAGACGCTGTTCAACCACCTCGGCCAGCGCCTGGCTGTCCTTAATGTTGGCGGCTTCAGCAACCTCAGCCTGATCGAGCACGACAAGCCGGTACATGGCTTCGACTGCGGCCCAGGCAACGTGCTGCTGGATGCCTGGATCGAGCGCAAGCACGGCCAGGCTTATGATGCCGATGGTGCCTGGGCTGCCAGTGGCATTGTGCAGGCAGACCTGCTCAGCACCCTGCTGAGCGACCCGTTCTTCGCGGGCAGCGGCCCGAAGAGTACCGGCCGCGAAGTGTTCAACCTGGCCTGGCTGGATGGCCACCTCGCTCGGCTGCCGCACTACCGTGATCAGGATGTCCAGGCCACCCTGCTGGAGCTGACCGCGCAAAGCATCATCGAGTCCTTGCGTAACGCCCAACAAAGCACCGAAGCGCTACTGGTGTGCGGTGGCGGCGCGCGCAATGGTGCGTTGATGGCCCGCCTCGGCGCGCTGCTGCCCGATGCGCAGGTCGCCAGCACCGGGGCGCATGGCGTGGACCCGGACTGGGTCGAAGCCATGGCCTTTGCCTGGCTTGCCCATTGCTGCCTGCAAGGTATTCCCGCTAACCGCCCCAGCGTGACGGCAGCCAAGGGGTTACGCGTTCTCGGCGCGATCTACCCGGCCTGACCTTACAAGTACAGTGCAGGCCACAATGCAAAACGCCGCGCAATTGCGCGGCGTTTTCGTTCAACGCGGCGTCAAATCGAGAAAGACGACCCACAACCACAGGTAGTGGCTGCGTTAGGGTTCTTGATCACGAAGCGAGAACCTTCCAGGCCTTCCTGATAGTCCACCTCGGCGCCCGCCAGGTACTGGTAGCTCATGGGGTCAACCACCAGCGACACACCTTCGCGCTCGACGATGGTGTCATCTTCGGCCACATCCTCATCGAAGGTGAAACCGTACTGGAAGCCCGAGCAGCCACCGCCGGTCACGAAAACACGCAGTTTCAGACGATCATTGCCTTCCTCGGAAACCAGGGTCTTCACCTTTTGCGCGGCGCCGTGAGTGAATTCCAAAGCCGTGGGGGTGAAGGTTTCGACGCTCATGTTGATTCTCCCGGCGCAGTAGCCGCCATAAAACTCGATGACGCGCATTATCCGCTTCTCCGAGAAAATCGGTCAACAATTGTGCGGCTTTAGTCGCGGCAAACAAAAAGGCCCGCACGCGGCGGGCCTGTTCTACCGACAATCGCTTACGGCAGCAGACCAGCGTGGGACAGCCCCATGCGCTCGTCCAGGCCGAACAGGATGTTCAGGTTCTGCACGGCTTGGCCGGACGCGCCCTTGACCAGGTTGTCGATGACCGACAGCACCACCACCAGGTCACCCCCCTGCGGGCGATGAACGGCAATACGGCAGACGTTGGCGCCGCGCACACTGCGGGTTTCCGGGTGGCTGCCAGCGGGCATCACGTCGACGAACGGTTCGTCTGCATAACGCTTTTCGAACAGTGCCTGCAGGTCGACAGACGTGTCGGCGACGGTGGCGTACAGGGTCGAATGGATCCCGCGGATCATCGGGGTCAGGTGTGGCACGAAGGTCAGGCCGATGTCCTTGCCGGCAGCCAGGCGCAGGCCTTGACTGATTTCCGGCAGGTGACGGTGACCTTTGACCGCATAGGCCTTCATGCTCTCGCCTGCCTCACAGAACAGCGAGCCCACGGCAGCACCACGGCCAGCGCCACTGACGCCCGACTTGCAGTCGGCGATCAGCCGCGACGGGTCGGCAAGGCCGGCTTCGAGCAGCGGCAGGAAACCGAGCTGGGTCGCGGTCGGGTAACAACCCGGCACGGCAATCAGGCGCGCCTGGCGAATCTTCTCGCGGTTGACTTCAGGCAGGCCGTAGACCGCATCCTTGAGCAGCTCTGGGGCACCGTGCGGCTGGCCGTACCACCTGGCCCACTCGTCAGCGTCCTGCAGACGGAAGTCAGCCGACAGGTCGATGACCTTGGTGCCAGCAGCCAGCAACTCACCCGCGAGGGCATGGGCGACACCGTGCGGGGTAGCGAAGAACACCACGTCGCAGGCAGCCAGAGCCTTGCTGTCGGGCACACTGAATGCCAGGCCGTCATAGTGGCCGCGCAGGTTCGGATACATGTCGGCGACCGCCACGCCCGCCTCGGAACGCGAAGTGATGACCGCCACTTCGGCCTGTGGATGCTGTGCCAGCAGACGCAACAGTTCGACGCCGGTGTAACCCGTGCCGCCGACGATACCGACCTTGATCATAACGCTTGCCCCTTATCAACGAGCCGTCTGGAAAGCGCACGATAATAGGGGCGCAAGGCGCCTGTAACAACTCTTCGGGTGACCCTTCGGGTGCTTGGCCTCTACTATCTGACGACCGTGAATACCTGAAGGAACTCTCTCCATGCTTTACCTATGGATCAAAGCGCTGCACATCGTCAGCGTGGTCTGCTGGTTCGCCGGCCTGTTCTACCTGCCACGGCTGTTCGTCTACCACGCCCAGAGCCAGGACAGCATCAGCCAGGAACGCTTCACGACCATGGAGCGCAAGCTGTATCGCGGCATCATGAACCCGGCGATGATCGCCACCTATGTGTTCGGCGCCTGGATGCTCTACCTCACCCCGGGCTGGCTGAGCCAAGGCTGGCTGCACGCCAAGCTCACCCTGGTAATCCTGCTCACCGGCTACCATCACATCTGTGGCGCCCAGCGCAAACGCTTCGCCAACGGAACCAACACCCGCAGCCATGTGTACTACCGCTGGTTCAACGAGGTCCCGGTGCTGATCCTGCTGGGCATCGTAATTCTCGTGGTGGTCAAACCGTTCTGACGATAACCATCCTGCACCGGAGCCTCGCCATGTCCCTGCCCGCCTCGCTTGAACAACGCCTGCGCTTGCCCGTCGTAGCTGCGCCGATGTTCCTGATATCCAACCCCGGGTTGGTCCTGGCCTGCTGCGGCAGCGGCGTGGTCGGCAGCTTCCCCGCCCTGAACCAGCGCGACAGCGCCGGTTTCAAGGCTTGGCTTGAAGAGATCGAAGCGGGCCTGGCGCAGTTGCAGGCGCCAGCACCGTATGCGGTCAACCTGATCGTCCATCCCACCAACCCGCGCCTGCAGGCTGACCTGGCACTGTGCGTCGAGCATCGCGTGCCGATTGTCATCACCAGCCTCGGCGCCGTGAAGGAGGTGGTGGATGCCGTCCACAGCTATGGCGGCCTGGTGTTCCATGACGTAACTACCCGGCGCCATGCCGAGAAAGCCGCCGAGGCGGGTGTCGATGGTCTGATCGCCGTTGCGGCGGGTGCCGGTGGGCATGCGGGCACCTGGAGCCCGTTCGCCCTGGTAGCTGAAATACGCCAGTTCTTCGACAAGACATTGCTGCTGGCCGGTTGCATCAACCATGGGCATGAGGTTCTTGCCGCTCAATTGCTGGGGGCGGACCTTGCGTACATGGGTACCCGCTTCATCGCTACCCAGGAAAGCCATGCGCAGGATGCCTATAAACAGATGCTGCTCGGCGCCCATGCTGCGGACATTGTCCACACCCCGGCGGTGTCGGGCATCCCGGCCAGCTTCCTGCGCCCGAGCCTGGAACGTGCCGGCTATGACATGGCCGCACTGAAAAACGCCACTGAGCAGGGCAAACTCAAACCCATCGACGATGAAGCCAAGGCCTGGAAGACGGTATGGTCCGCTGGCCAAGGTGTCGGCGATATACATGACCTTCCCTCTGCCACGGCGCTGATCGAGCGCCTGCACGGCGAGTACCAGGCAGCCCTGAAACACAGCAAATCGATGTGCACCAAGGCCTCGTAGCAAAACGCAACACCTTGCTTGGCCAAGCTGTACACTAGGCGCCCTCTTTAGCCCCCAGGAGCCTTGCATGACCCGTTACGCCATGATCACTGGTGCTTCCAGCGGCCTGGGCCTGGCCCTGGCGGAAGCCCTGGCGCGGCGCGGGCGCAACTTGATCCTGGTGGCACGCCATCGCGAAACGCTTGAACCCGTGGCCATCGAGCTGACCCAGCGCTTCGGCGTCGAAGTACTGTTCCGCGCTTGCGACCTGAGCCAGCCGCTGCGCCTGTCCGGCTTTGTGCTGGAACTGGAAGAAGGCGAGCGGCGCATCGACCTGCTGGTCAACTGCGCCGGCCAGCGAACCTATGGCCCGTTCCTCGCCCACGAATGGGCAGACGAGCAAGACCTGCTGGAGGTCAACATCCTTGCCATGAGCCGGCTGTGCCATGCCATCGGCAACCTTATGGCGGTCCAGGGCGGCGGGCAGATCCTCAATGTCGCAGGCCTGGCCGCCTTCGCACCCGGCCCCTCGATGGCCACCTATGCTGCCAGCAAAGCTTACGTGCTGAACTTCAGCGAAGCCTTGCGCGAAGAGCTCAAGCCCACCGGCATCAAGGTTTCAGTCCTGTGCCCAGGCCCGGTGCGCGCTTCGCGCCGGCCCATTCCCAGGCTCGATGGCAACAGCCGCTGCCTGAGCCCGGAGGAAGTGGCGCTGTATACCGTACGCGCGCTGGCCAAGAACCGTGCGCTGATCATGCCGGTGCGGCGTAACCAGTGGCTGGCCTTCGCGCCGCGCCTGTTGCCCCGCTGGCTGACGCGCAAGCTTGCAGGCTTCATCCACCGCCGCTACTGCCCGGTCGGAATGGAATAGCCACTGGGCGAGTGGCGCCTGGCTCAGTACACTCGGCCGGGACCCTCACCATGGAGCAAGTGCTGTGGACGATTTATTCATCAAGATCATCAACCGGGAGATCCCGGCCAAGATCATCTACGAGGACGACCAGGTTCTGGCGTTCCACGATATCGCGCCCCAGGCGCCGGTGCATTTTCTGGTCATCCCGAAAAAACACATCCGTACCCTCAATGACCTGACCGAGGACGATAAGGGCCTTGCCGGTCATATCCTGTTCACCGCCCAGCGCCTGGCCAAGGAACTTGGCTGCGATGATGGCTTCCGCGTGGTCATGAACTGCAACGAGCAAGGTGGGCAGACCGTCTACCACATCCATATGCACGTGCTCGGCCAACGCCTGATGCACTGGCCACCGGGCTGACCCAAGGCAAGCCCGCCTCGGGCGATTGAGGTAAACTGTCGGGCATCACTTCAGCGGAGGTGCCCGATGGCTACCGAACGTCACTATTCGCCGCTCGACCGCTTGTTGCTGCAGGCCGATACCGCCATGCGCACCTTGCTGCCTTTCAGCGGCCAACCGTCCCGGCCGTCGCCGGCCATCGTCCAGCCGGACGTCGAACTGGACGACAGCCAGACCCGGCACATTGCCGGGCTCATGCGCATCAACCATACCGGCGAAGTCTGCGCCCAGGCGCTGTATCAGGGCCAGGCCCTGACCGCCAAATTGCCGCAGGTGCGCAAGGCAATGGAACACGCTGCCGAAGAAGAAATCGACCACCTGGCCTGGTGCGAACAGCGTATCCGCCAGCTAGGCAGCCACCCGAGCGTGCTCAACCCTTTGTTCTACGGGATGTCGTTCGGCATCGGCGCCCTCGCCGGCCTGGTCAGCGACAAGGTCAGCCTGGGCTTCGTCGCTGCCACTGAGCATCAGGTGTGCAAACACCTGGACGAGCACTTGGAGCAAATCCCCGACGAGGACGAGAAGTCCCGCGCCATTCTCGAACAGATGCGGGTGGATGAAGAGCAACATGCCGAGTCGGCCCTCGAAGCCGGCGGTTATCGCTTCCCCGCGCCCGTCCGCTTTGGCATGAGCATGCTGGCCAAGGTCATGACCAAGAGCACCTACCGCATCTAAGGGCACGCCCATGACGGACCGTATCGACGCCAAGGACCTGGCGCGCGCCGTGCAAGCCGGCATTCTCCAGCCGGGCCAGGATCAGGCCCTGCTGGACTTTCTGCGCCAGCAGCCAGCCACGCGGGGCAGTTTCCAACTGAGCCACGTCGCTTTCTACTTCGGCGCCCTGCTGATCATGGGAGCGATGGGCTGGCTACTCACCGAAGCCTGGATGCGCATCGGCGATTGGGCACTGCTGGGCACGGCCGCGCTTTACATCGCCCTGCTCACCACCTTCGCCCTCAGCCTGCAAAGGCGCCAGCAGCCTATCGCCGCTGGTGTGTTGGCGGCGGTTGCGGTGAGCATCGTGCCTTTGGCGGTCTTCGCCATCGAACGCCTGGCCGGATGGTGGCCGCTGGATGATCGGCAAACGGACTATCACCAGTACTACACCTACGTGCAGGGCGGCTGGCTGGTGATGGAAGCGGCCACGGTGGTCGCCGGTCTGCTGATGCTGCGCTTGATCCCGTACCCGTTCATCGTGATGCCGATTGCCATCGCGCTGTGGTTCATGTCGATGGACCTTAGCGAATGGGTGTTCGGCTCGCCGTTCAGCTGGGAGCAGCGGCGCACGGTTTCGCTGTGGTTCGGGCTTGGGCTGCTGCTGGTGTTTCTGGTGGTCGACGGCCGTACCCGTGAGGACTATGCCCACTGGGGTTACCTGGCAGGGCTCGCGGCGTTCTGGGGTGGGCTGACAATGATGGAAAGCGACAGTGAACTGGGCAAGGCGTTGTATTGCCTGGTCAACCTTGCGCTGATGGCCATGGCGGTGCTGCTACGCAGGCCGCTGTTCATGGTGTTCGGAGCGTTGGGGGTGGCGGCTTATCTGGGCTATCTGTCTTACGAGGTGTTTGCCGAATCGCTGCTGTTCCCGGTGGTGGTGACGCTGATCGGGCTGGGGGTCATTGGTTTGGGGCTGGCGTATCAGAAGCGCCGGGAGCACTTGAGCCAGTCAGTGCGACGTCGCGTACCAAGCTGGTTGATGGCCGCTCTGCCTGCCTTGCGCAACTGAGGATCGCCGGGGCCACTGCGCGGCCCCGGACAAGCGGAGTCAACCCAGCTCTACAATCTCGTAGCCGTGGGTAATTTCCACACCGGCGCGCTCCAGCATGATCGACGCCGAGCAGTATTTCTCGGCCGACAGTTCCACCGCACGCTTGACCTGCGCTTCTTTCAGCGCACGGCCCTTCACCACGAAATTCATGTGGATCTTGGTGAAAACCTTCGGGTCTTCGCTGGCGCGCTCGGCTTCCAGGAAGGCTTCACAGCTTTCCACGGCCTGGCGCGATTTTTTCAGGATGCTCACCACGTCGAAGCTGCTGCAGCCACCCAGGCCGAGCAAGAGCATTTCCATAGGGCGCACGCCCAGGTTACGACCGCCAGCTTCGGGCGGGCCATCCATCACCACGACGTGGCCGCTCCCCGATTCGCCGAGGAACATCGCTTCACCGGCCCACTGGATGCGTGCCTTCATCTGTCCATACTCCTGGATTTCGCAAAAGGGTGTCAGCTTAAGCCTTGTATGGCTGTCGGAAAAGCTCAACACGCGTCGCAATTGTGCCGAAACATCCTGCAGTGTCTGATAAGCTGGCGCCAATTGGCTGACGCGTCGCGTCAGCCAACCTCAAACAAGAGCCTATGCGTCGCATCGAACAGGATTTCGTGATGGTTGCCTCAGCCCTACCCGCCAAGATCAAGAACATCGACAAGCTGCTGGTGCACTGCCAGCGCCGCCGCTACACCGCCAAGAGCAACATCATCTGCGCCGGTGACCGAGCCGAAACGCTGTCGTTCATCCTCAAGGGTTCAGTCACCATCATCATCGAAGATGACGAAGGCCACGAGATGATCATCGCCTACCTCAACAATGGCGATTTCTTTGGTGAGCTAGGCCTGTTCGAAACGGCGGGCAGCGACCAGCAACGCAGCGCCTGGGTGCGCGCCAAGACCGAATGCGAAGTGGCGGAAATCAGCTACGACAAGTTCCGCGACCTGGCCCGGCAAGACCCGGACATCCTCTACGCCCTCGGCAGCCAGATGGCCCAACGCCTGCGCAACACCACACGCAAGGTCGGCGACCTGGCCTTCTTCGACGTTACTGGCCGGGTTGCCCGCTGCCTGCTTGACCTGTGCAAACAGCCGGACGCCATGACCCACCCGGACGGCATGCAAATCAAGATAACCCGTCAGGAAATTGGCCGTATTGTCGGTTGCTCGCGGGAAATGGTCGGCCGCGTCCTCAAGGACCTCGAGGAACGCAGCCTGGTCCAGGTCAAGGGCAAGACCATGGTGGTCTACGGTACCCGTTAATCTTTTGGCAGGTTCGCCAGTACTTCTTCGTAGGCCTGCGACAGGCGCTCGAACCAGGGCGCCTGGGGTGCCACTTCATGCAGGGCGATGTGGCTGTCGGCACGGCAGCGCTGCTCTAGTTCGCAACACTCATTGAAACGGTTGACCGCAGCCACCATCGACTCTCGCTCGTTATCCAGCAACAACGCACCGTGCACCAGTACCACCGGCCGCTTGCCACCCAGGCCCTGGCGCCAGCGCTGGGCGGTGCCGACCAACTTGCGGCCATTGAGGTTGACGTTGAAGCGGCCATCGCAGAAGGCACCGTCGATTTCGCCGACCGAAGCCACACCCCCCCACTCGCGCAGCACATCGCACAACGGCAGGCACAGGCGCTCGTAAGCGTTTTCGATGCGGCCGTGGTCGCCCTCGCTGCGCGGCGCTACGTACACCAGCGCCACATTCACCGTGGCATGCGACTGCGGCACCGGCTCGCCACCGGTTTCGCGAAGCAGCACTGGCCAGCCAGCGATCGCCAGCTCCGAACAGGCCGCTTCGAAGTTGTCCAGCCGGCTCATGCGCCGGGGCATGACCAGGGCATGGTCAGTCGGGCGCCAAAACAGCACGCCGTAGTCGCGTTCACCGCGGCATACCGCTGCCAGCAGGTCCTGTTCGGCGTGCAGGCCTTGTTCGACGGTCAAAGCCAGGGGTTGGTCAGTCATTGGCCACCTTTGATTCAGGCAAACAAAAAAGCCGGCAAAAGCCGGCTTCGTCTTGATCAGTCCAGTTGCTGAACAGTCTTCTTCACCTGGTCCGGGAAGAACAACCGCTGCAATTCCAGCCCCGGTTGCTCCGCCCGCATAAACGCCTCACCCACCAGGAACGAATAGACCTCGTTGATCGCCATCAATTCGACATCGGCACGGTTGAGAATGCCGCTCTCGGTAATGGCCAGGCGGTCACGCGGGATGCGTGGCAGCAGGTCGAGTGTGGTGTCCAGGCTGACTTCGAACGTATGCAGGTTGCGGTTGTTGACACCCACCAGTGGTGTGTCGAGGGTTTTCAACGCACGCTCCAGTTCATCGCCATCGTGCACTTCAACCAGTACATCAAGGCCGACATCCTTGGCCGTAGCAGCCAGCTCGGCCATCTTCACGTCGTCCAGCGCCGATACGATCAGCAGCACACAGTCGGCACCCAGGGCACGGGCCTCGACGATCTGGTAAGGGTCGACCATGAAGTCCTTGCGGATCACAGGCAGCGAAACAGCGGTACGTGCCTGCTGAAGGTACTCATCCGCCCCCTGGAAGTAGTCCACGTCGGTCAGCACCGACAGGCAGGTCGCCCCGCCCTTCTCATAGCTGACGGCAATTTCCGACGGCACGAAGTTCTCGCGGATGACACCCTTGCTCGGCGAGGCCTTCTTGATTTCGGCGATCACTGCAGGCTGCTTGCGCTTGGCCTGCTCGATCAACGCATTGGCAAAGCCGCGTGGCGCATCGGCCTGCTTGGCAAGCTGCTCCAGCTGGGCAAGGCTGACGCGCGCGCTGCGCTCGGCCACTTCCTGAAACTTGCGGGCGATGATCCGTTCCAGCACCGTCGGGACACTCATGCTTCGTTCTCCACCTTGAATACCGCCGTAAATGCACCCAGCTCCTGCAGCTTCTCCCAGGCCAGCCCGGTATGCAGTACGTCGTGGGCGAGTTCAACACCCTGCGCCAGGGTCATTGCATGGTCGGCGGCATACAGGGCCGCGCCCGCGTTGAGCACGATCATTTCTGCAGCCTTCTGGCCGTTTTCGGTCTTGCGCCGGCCCAGCGCATCACGGATGAGCTCCAGCGATGCCTGTGGGTTCTCGACCGCCAGGCCATGCAGGCTCTGGCTCTTCATGCCGAGGTCTTCCGGCTCGACCCAGTATTCAGTGATCTGGTCATTTTTCAGCTCAGCGACGAAGGTGGGTGCCGCCAGGCTGAATTCGTCCAGGCCATCCTTCGAATGCACCACCAGCACATGCTTGCTGCCCAGGCGTTGCAGCACTTCGGCCAGAGGGCGGCACAGCGCCTGGCTGAACACGCCAACCACCTGGTGCTTCACACCGGCCGGATTCGTAAGCGGGCCAAGCATGTTGAACAGGGTGCGCAGCCCCAGGTCGCGACGCGGGCCGGCGGCATGTTTCATAGCGGAGTGATGGCTCTGGGCGAACATGAAACCGATGCCCAGGCTGTCGATGCAGCGCGCGACCTGCACCGGCGTCAGGTTCAGGTAGATACCGGCGGCTTCCAGCAGGTCGGCACTGCCGCTCTTGCCGGATACCGCGCGGTTTCCATGCTTGGCCACGGTGCAGCCCGCCGCCGCCAGGACGAACGAGGAGGCAGTGGAAACGTTGAAGATGTTGGCACCATCACCGCCGGTGCCAACGATGTCGACGACGCCATCGAGGCTTTTCAGCTCGACCTTGTCGGCCAGTTCGCGCATCACCGACACCGCACCGACGATCTCATCGATGCTTTCGCTTTTCATGCGCATGCCCATGAGGAAGGCACCGATCTGCGCCTCGCTGCACTGGCCGGTCATGATCTGGCGCATGATGTCGCGCATTTCTTCGGTGGAAAGGTCCAGTTGGCCGACGATACGGCTCAACGCGCTCTTGATATCCATGCTCGGTCCTTAGCGGCGGCCGCCGGTCTGCTTGAGGAAGTTGGCGAACAGCTCGTGGCCCTGCTCGGTCAGGATGGACTCGGGGTGGAACTGCACCCCTTCAATATTCAGGGTCTTGTGACGCAGGCCCATGATCTCGTCGACCGAACCGTCGTCATGGGCTGTCCAGGCGGTCACCTCCAGGCAATCAGGCAGCGTTTCGCGCTTGACCACCAGGGAATGGTAGCGGGTTACGGTAAGTGGGTTGTTGAGGCCGGCGAACACGCCCAGGTCACGGTGGTATACCGGGCTGGTCTTGCCATGCATCACCTGGCGGGCCCGGACGACATCACCACCAAAGGCTTGGCCAATGGACTGGTGGCCCAGGCATACACCAAGAATCGGCAGCTTGCCGGCGAAATGCAGGATGGCTTCGATTGAAACACCGGCTTCGCTCGGTGTGCACGGGCCAGGCGAGACGACAATGCGCTCAGGGTTGAGGGCTTCGATCTCGGCAACGGTGATTTCGTCGTTGCGCATGACCTTGACGTCGGCACCCAACTCGCCAAGGTATTGCACGACGTTGTAAGTGAATGAGTCGTAATTGTCGATCATCAGTAACATCAGGCTAAACCTCTAGAATCTACTGACTTTAAAAGTCGAACCTTCCTACGCCATAAACAGACACGGCGCTGCCACTAAGGGCGCTCGAAAACGGACAGGAAGGCATACAGGGACGGGCCGGCGGGCCGGCAAGAGATAAAGTCAGGCGCGCCAACGCCAACGGGCGTGGGCCTTGATAACGCGCATCAAGAGTTTGCTGACGATCAACACGGGATAGGTCTCGCTCATACTTGCAGGCACAGTAGCCTACCGGGGCGGCGGGCGCAATATGCCGGTAAACACACGAAACGAATGGACTTGGGAACTATGCCCCGCGATTTGCTATGGTCGCTCGGGTTGTTCTCCAAAAAACAATGAAAAGGATGTTCATCGATGCGAAAACCACCGTTATTGCGCTTTACCGTGGCTACATTGGCGCTGGCGTGCAGCCAGGCGTTCGCTGCCCCCTCCCCTTACTCGAGCATGATCGTGTTCGGTGACAGCCTGGCCGATGCCGGGCAGTTTCCCGACCTGAGCGGCGGCACGGCGGGCACGCGGTTTACCAATCGTGACGAGAATGGCAACTTCGCACCTGTCTCACCGATGATTCTTGGCGGGCGATTGGGCGTAAGCCCGGATGATCTGAACCCGTCCACGTCCCTAGGGATACGCCCCGATGGCAACAACTGGGCCGTGGGTGGCTACACTACCCAGCAGATTCTCGATTCCATCACGCAGACTTCCCAGCTCGTCGTTCCTCCCGGCACCAACGGTGCTGGGGCCGTACTTCGAGAGCGCCCCGGCTACCTGGCAAACGGCCTGCGCGCCGACCCCAACGCGCTCTATTACCTGACCGGCGGTGGTAACGATTTTCTGCAGGGCTTGGTAAACAGCCCTGCCGACGCCGCGGCCGCAGGCTCACGCCTGGCCGCCAGCGCCCAGGCCCTGCAACAAGGTGGGGCGCGCTACATCATGGTCTGGCTGCTCCCGGACCTTGGCCAGACACCGAACTTCAGCGGCACCCCGCAACAAAACCCGCTGTCGCAGCTGTCCGCCGTGTTCAACCAGGCATTGGTCGGCCAACTGGGCCAGATCGACGCCGAGATCATCCCGCTGAACATTCCGGTGCTGCTGAGCGAAGCCGTGGCCAACCCGACGCAGTTCGGCCTGGCCAGCGGCCAGAACCTGATCGGCACTTGCTACAGCGGCGACAGTTGCGTGGAAAACCCGGTGTACGGCATCAACGGCAGCAACCCCGACCCAACCAAGCTACTGTTCGATGATTCGGTGCACCCGACCATCGCCGGCCAGCAGTTGATTGCGGACTATGGCTACTCGATCCTTTCCGCCCCTTGGGAGCTGACGCTGCTGCCGGAAATGGCCCACGCCAGCCTGCGCGCGCACCAGGACGAGCTGCGCAACCAGTGGCAGGCACCCTGGCAAGCGGTCGGCCAATGGCAGGCCTTTGTCGCCACCGGTGCGCAAGACCTGGATTTCGACAGCCAGCGCAGTGCGGCCAATGCCGACGGGCGCGGCTATAACCTGACCCTGGGGGGCAGCTACCGGCTCAACGACGCATGGCGGGTCGGGCTTGCCGGTGGTGTCTATCGGCAGAAACTGGAGGCAGGTGAACAGGACTCGGACTATAAGCTCGACAGCTACCTGGCCAGCGCCTTCGCCCAGTTCCGTCACGACCGTTGGTGGGCCGACGCTGCGCTGAGCGCCGGGCACCTGGATTACCGCGACCTCAAGCGCACGTTCGCACTGGGTGTGAATGACCGCAGCGAGAAAGGCGACAGCAATGGCGAAGCCTGGGCGGTGACGGGCCGGCTGGGCTATAACCTGGCGCCCGACAGCAGCACCTGGCAACTGGCGCCATTCGTCAGTGCCGACTATGCGCGGGTCAAAGTCGATGGCTATGACGAAAAGAGTGGGCGCTCCACGGCGCTGGGCTTCGACGACCAGGAGCGCACCTCGCGGCGCTTGGGCGCAGGCCTGCTGGGCAGTGTGCAGCTGGTGCCGGGTACGCGGGTGTTCGCCGAGGTGGCGCGCGAGCATGAGTTCGAGGATGACCAGCAGGACGTGACGATGCACCTGACGACACTGCCGGACAATGACTTCACGCTTACCGGATATACCCCAAACAGCAATCTGACCCGCGCCAGCCTGGGGCTGAGCCATGAGCTGGTGGCCGGGGTGCATTTGCGAGGGAACTACAGCTGGCGCAAGAGTGATGAGTTGACCCAGCAAGGGGTCAGCCTGGGGATAACCCTGGATTTCTAAGCCAACCTGTTACGGCCCCTCGCCGGCAAGCCGGCTCCCACCCTGCCGGCAGTGCCGCTTGCCGGCGATTGGGCTGCAAGGCAGCCCCTGCGCTCTACTCGGCAGGCGTCTGCTCGGCCAGCGCCACTGCGCGGAACATTGCCCGGCGCTTGTTGATGGTTTCTTCCCATTCCAGCGCCGGCACCGAGTCGGCGACGATACCGCCACCGGCCTGCACATGCAGTTCGCCGTCCTTGATCACCGCTGTGCGAATAGCAATCGCGGTGTCCATGTTGCCGTTCCAGGCAAAGTAGCCCACCGCACCACCGTATACGCCACGCTTGACCGGCTCCAGCTCGTCGATGATCTCCATCGCACGGATCTTCGGCGCTCCCGACAACGTGCCCGCTGGCAGAATGGCCCGCAGGGCGTCCATGGCGGTCAGGCCCTCAGCCAGCTGGCCGGTGACGTTGGAAACGATGTGCATGACGTTCGAGTAACGCTCGATCACCATCTTCTCGGTCAGGCGCACGCTACCGGTGGACGACACACGGCCCACATCGTTGCGGCCCAGGTCGATCAGCATCAAGTGCTCGGCAATTTCCTTGTCGTCCGACAGCAGGTCGTCTTCCAGCGCACGGTCCGCCTCTTCGGTAGCCCCGCGCGGGCGGGTGCCGGCAATCGGGCGTACGGTAACCAGATTGTCTTCCACCCGTACCAGCACTTCAGGCGAACTGCCGACCACGTGGAAGTCACCGAAGTTGAAGAAGTACATGTACGGCGTCGGGTTGAAACAACGCAGCGCGCGGTACAAGTCGATGGGCGCCGCCTTGAAGTCGATCGACATGCGCTGGGAAGGCACCACCTGCATGCAGTCGCCGGCCAGGATGTATTCCTTGACCGTGTCCACCGCCCGCTCGTAGTCACCCTGAGTGAAGCTGGAGCGGAAGGCCGGCTCAGCGGCCATCGGGCGGCTCAGGTCCAGGCCTCGGCGCGGGGTGATCGGCTCACGCAGCTTGGCCAAAAGGCCTTGCAGGCGTGCCTGGCCCTGTTCGAAGGCCTGCTCCTCTGACGGGTCGACCAGGACGATCGCGTGCATCTTGCCGGCCAGGTTGTCGAACACCACCACGGCATCCGAGACCATCAACAGGATGTCCGGCACGCCCAGCGGGTCCGGGTTCGGGCAGGCGCCCAGGCGTTTTTCCACATAACGCACACAGTCGTAGCCGAAGTAACCGACGAGGCCGCCATTGAAGCGCGGCAGGCCAGCGATGTCGGCGACCTTGTAGCGGTCCTTGAAGGTTTCGACGAAGGCCAGTGGGTCTTCCACATCGTGGCTTTCGACTTCTTCGCCATCCTGCAGGATGCTCACGTGGTAACCATGCACCCGCATAACCGTACGAGAAGGCAGGCCGATCATCGAATAACGGCCCCACTTCTCGCCGCCCTGTACGGATTCGAGCAGGTACGAGTTGGCCTGGTCGGCAAGCTTCAGGTAGATGGACAGGGGGGTATCGAAGTCGGCCAGGGTTTCACAGGCCAGGGGGATGCGGTTGTAGCCGGCAGCAGCCAGGCGCAGGAATTCTTCGCGGGTCATGAGTAGCCTCGGGGCAACAGTAAGAGTCAGGCAAACGGACGGGCCGGCAGGCGCCGGCGGGTAGAAGTCAGGCGCGCCAACGCCAACGGGCCAGGGCCTTGATGACTTTCATCCAGAATTTGCCAGTAACCACCACGGTGGGCTCTCTGTCTTGTGAGGCTTGAAGGTCCGCCAACGTTATCCCAGTGTCGGTGACTACGCAACCAGGCAGCAACAGGCGCAAGTCGCCGATTACCAGGGTGGGCGACTCTTCATCGATAGGCCGGCCATGGTTGTAGCCATAGCTCAAGCCAACGCACTGCACACCGGCAGCCTTGGCCGCCAGCACGTCACTGCGCGAATCGCCGACAAACAGCGCCTGGCCTGGCTCGACGCCCGCCATTTTCATGACGAACAGCAAGGCGGCAGGGTCGGGCTTTTTCTGTGGCAGGGTGTCACCGCCGATGATCCAGCGGAAATAGCGGCCGATCTTCATCTGGTCGAGCAACGGGGCGACGAAGCGCTCCGGCTTGTTGGTGATCAGCGCCATCTCCACACCCTGCTTGCGCAACCAGCGCAGCGTGTCGTGCACACCGGGGTAGACAACTGTCAGTTCATGGCTTTCGGCGTACGCCTCCATGAACAGCGCCAGGCCACGTTCGGCCAGTTCGTCATCGACTGCCGAGTGATCGAGGCCACCGGCAAGCGCACGGCGCACCAGCACCGGTGCGCCGTTGCCGACCCAGTGCCGCACGGCATCGAGCCCTGCGGCCGGTCGGCCCAATTCGAGCAGCATGCGGTCGACGGCTGCAGCCAGGTCGGGGACCGAATCGATCAGGGTACCGTCCAGATCGAACATCACCAGCCTGGGCAGCGTCCCCGGGAACAGCTGCTCGAAGCCGCTCATGGGCGCGCCTGAGCCAGTTCGTCGCGCATTTTGGCGATGACTTCACGGTAGTCCGGCGCATTGAAGATGGCCGAGCCAGCCACGAACGTATCGGCGCCAGCGGCAGCGATTTCACGGATATTGTTGACGTTGACCCCACCGTCGATTTCCAGGCGAATGTCACGGCCGCTGGCGTCGATCAGCGCGCGGGCTTCGCGCAGCTTGTCGAGGGTGCCAGGGATGAACTTCTGCCCACCGAAGCCTGGGTTGACGCTCATCAGCAGCACCATGTCGACCTTGTCCATCACGTACTTCAGCGCGTCCAGGCTGGTGGCCGGGTTGAACACCAGGCCGGCCTTGCAGCCACCGTCCTTGATCAACTGCAGGGAGCGGTCGATGTGCTGCGAGGCTTCCGGGTGGAAGGTGATGTAGCTGGCACCCGCTTCGATGAAGTCGCCGATGATGCGGTCGACCGGGCTGACCATCAGGTGCACGTCGATCGGCGCAGTCACGCCGTACTTGCGCAGCGCTGTGCAGACCATCGGGCCGATGGTCAGGTTGGGTACGTAGTGGTTGTCCATCACATCGAAGTGGACGATGTCGGCGCCCGCTTCCAGCACGGCATCGACATCGGCACCCAGGCGGGCGAAATCGGCGGACAGAATGGAGGGGGCAATAGCGTAGGGCTGCATGGCGCACCTGTTGGCAGAATCACGGTGGCGCGCATTGTAACCGTTTTAACCTGTTCCGGCCTCTTCGCGGCTAAAGCCGCCCCCACAGCTCCTGTGCACAGCCGGCGACCTGCGCAATCCCTGTGGGCGCGGCTTTAGCCGCGAAGGGGCCGGCGCAGGCAGCCCATCATCAGGCGGGCTGTTGCGTCCGGAGCTTCTCGCTGCGCCCGCGTAGCCACTCCAAGGTCAGCAACAGCACCACCGAGAAGGCGATCAACAACGTCGCCGCCGCCGCAATCGTCGGGCTCAGGTTTTCGCGGATGCCGCTGAACATCTGCCGAGGCAGGGTGGCCTGCTCAGGCCCGGCGAGGAACAGCGTCACCACCACTTCATCGAACGAGGTGGCAAAGGCGAACAGTGCCCCCGAGATCACCCCAGGCGCGATCAGCGGCAACGTCACCTTGCGAAAGGCCAGCAACGGCGAGGCGCCCAGGCTGGCCGCCGCACGCACCAAGTTGTAATTGAAACCCTGCAGCGTGGCCGACACGGTGATGATGACGAACGGCACACCCAGCACCGCGTGCACCAGGATCAGTGAGATGAAGCTGTTGCCCATGCCCAGCGGGGCGAAGAACAGGTAGCTGGCCACCCCGATGATCACCACCGGCACCACCATTGGCGAAATCACCAGCGCCATCACCAGCGACTTGCCGGGAAAGTCCCCGCGGGTCAGGCCGATCGACGCCAATGTGCCGAAGACCATCGCCAGCACCGTAGCCGCGGGGGCGACGATGATGCTGTTCTTCAGCGCGCGCATCCACTCGGCCGAGGCGAAGAAGTCCTGATACCACTGCAGCGAGAAGCCCTGCAGCGGGTAGACCAGGAAACTGCCACTGTTGAACGACAGCGGCACGATCACCAGCACCGGCAACACCAAAAACAGCAGGATCAGGCCGCACAGAATCCGCAGGCTGTAGAACCACACCCGCTCCACGGGCGACATGTAGGGGCTAAGCATCACAAGGCTCCTCAGCTCAGGCGCAGGCGGCTGGCGCCAACCAGCCAGCTATAGATCAGGTACAGCAGCACGGTCGCCAGAAGCAGAAGGCCGCCCAGCGCGGTGGCCATGCCCCAGTTGATGCTGGTGTTGGTATAGAAGGCAACGAAGTAGCTGACCATCTGGTCGTTCGGGCTGCCGAGCAGCGCCGGGGTGATGTAGTAGCCGATGGCCAGGATGAACACCAGCAGGCAACCCGCGCCAACGCCTGCGTAGGTCTGCGGGAAGTACACCCGCCAGAAGCTGGCGAACGGGTGGCAGCCCAGCGAGATGGCGGCGCGCATGTAGCTCGGCGAAATTCCTTTCATCACGCTGTACAGCGGCAGGATCATGAACGGCAACAAGATGTGCACCATCGAGATGTACACGCCGGTGCGGTTGAACACCAGTTCCAGCGGCTGGTCGATGATGCCCATCGCCATCAGCGCGCTATTGATCAGGCCGCCTGACTGCAGCAGCACGATCCACGCCGCCACCCGCACCAGGATCGAGGTCCAGAACGGCAGCAACACCAGAATCATCAGCAAGTTGCTCTGCCGGGTCGGCAAGTTGGCCAGCAGGTAGGCCAGCGGGTACGCCAGCAGCAGGCAAATGACCGTGATCACTACACCCATCCACAGGGTGCGGGCGAAGATGTCCAGGTAGATGGCCTGGTCGGGGGTGGCCTTGGCCAGTTCGCCGAGGTCGTCGATACGGTGGTCGACCGACGCCAGCAGGTAATAGGACGTGACACTGCTGGTGTTGCGACGCACCGCCTGCCAGTACGCAGGGTCCCCCCAACGTTCGTCAAGGGCCTGCAGCGCTTCCTTGTAGGAAGCAGGTTCGGCCTTGAACGGCAGCGCCCGGGCAGTCTTCGACAACAGGCTGCGATAACCGGCCAGTTCCATGTTCAAGCGCTTGGACAGGTCTCCCAGCGACTGGTTCTTGCGCGCCTCAGGCAGGTCAAGGCTCAGCGCTTTGTACACGTCCTCGCCCGGCAGCCCTTTGCCATCCCACTGTTGCACCGCTTCGACGGTGCGAGGCAGGCCAGCGACCACTTCGGGGTTGCCGACGCTTTTGTACAGCAGCGCCGCAATCGGCACCAGGAACACCAGCAGCAGGAACAGCGCCAGCGGCGCGATCAACGCCTGCGCCTTCCAGCGGTTGATGCGCTCAGCATGCTTGAGGCGCTGTTTCAGATTTGGACCTGCGCCTTCGGTGAGGGGCACTGCAATGGCCATGGTGGACTCCGCAAAACAGGCTGTAATTGGGGCTGCTGCGCAGCCCATCGCCGGCAAACCGGCTGCCACACCCCCGGGCTTTCACCTCACCTGTGGGGGCCGGCTTGCCGGCGATGAGCCGCGTAGCGGCACCCAGTGTTTACTTCTTCGCCGCCCAGGCGTTGAAGCGTTGCTCCAGCTGCTCGCTGTTGTCCGCCCAGAACGCCACGTCGATCTGCACCTGATTGGCGATGTTGTCAGGCGTGGTCGGCATGTCCTTCTTCACGGCATCCGCCAGCAGCGGGACGGCCTTGGAGTTGGCCGGGCCATAGGCGATGTTCTCGGAGTAGGTCTTCTGCTGCTCAGGCTGGACGGTGAAGGCAATGAACTTCTTCGCCGCTTCCACATCCTTGGCGCCTTTCGGGATGGCCCACGCGTCGAAGTCGTAGATCCCACCGTTCCACACCACCTTGAGGTTGCTCTCTTTCTGCACGGCGGCGATGCGGCCGTTGTAGGCGGAACTCATTACCACGTCACCCGACGCCAGGTACTGTGGCGGCTGGGCGCCAGCTTCCCACCACTGGATGCTTGGCTTGAGTTCGTCGAGTTTCTTGAAGGCGCGGTCCTGGCCTTCTTTGGTGGCCAGCACTTTGTAGACTTCCTTCGGCGCGACGCCGTCGGCCATCAAGGCGAACTCCAAGGTGTACTTGGCGCCCTTGCGCAGGCCACGCTTGCCCGGGAACTGCTTGGTATCCCAGAAATCGGCCCAACTGGTGGGGGCAGTCTTGAGCTTGTCGGCGTTGTAGGCCAGCACCGTGGACCAGACGAAGAAGCCAACACCGCAGGGCTGGATTGCACCCGGTACATAGTCGCCCTCGCTCCCGAACAGCGCCGGGTCGAGCTCTTCGAACATGCCCTCGTCGCAACCGCGCGCCAGCTCTGGCGACTCTACCTCGACCAGGTTCCAGGAGACGCTCTTGGTATCGACCATGGCTTTGACCTTGGCCATCTCACCGTTGTACTCACCGGCGACGATCTTGCCATTGCCGGCCTTCTCCCAAGGCTCGTAGAACGCCTTGACCTGGGCTGCCTTGTTGGCGCCGCCGAAGGAAACCACGGTCAGGTCTGCCGCCATGGCCTGGCCGGCGGCGAACAGGCCGAGGGCCAGGGCGGTCAGTTTCAGCTGCTTGCGCATTATTATTCTCTCCACAGTACAGGGTTGGTGAAGCAATCCATCAGTGGGCTTCGGCAATCGGATCGAGCGCGCGCGCGTGCTCCACTTCCCAGCCGAGCGGTACCACATCACCCACGGCCAGGGCCGGGTCAAGTTCGGCAATCGGCTGCTTCACGAAGAAGTCGGCCTTGCCGCAGACTTCCAGGCGCACCCGCACGTGGTCGCCCAGGTAGATGAATTCGGCCACACGGCCAGAGAAGCGGTTGACGCAATTTTCGCTGTGGCCATTGAGGCGCACGCGCTCCGGGCGCACCGACAAGGTCACCGGGTCGCCGGCCTGGCCAACGTTCACCGCCAGTGCCTCGACCCGCTCCCCACGGGCCAGTTGCACCTGGCAACGGTTGCCGTCGCTGGCCAGCAAAGTGCCGTTGATGCGGTTGTTCTCGCCGATGAAGTTGGCGACGAAGGTGTTGCGCGGTTCTTCATAGAGGGTGCGAGGGTCGGCGATCTGCTGGATCTCGCCCTGATGGAACACCGCCACGCGGTCAGACATGGTCAGCGCTTCGCCCTGGTCATGGGTCACGTAGACCACCGTCACGCCAAGGCGCTGGTGGATGTGCTTGATCTCCATCTGCATGTGTTCACGCAACTGCTTGTCGAGTGCGCCGAGTGGTTCGTCCATCAGCACCAGTTGCGGCTCGAACACCAGCGCCCGGGCGAGGGCCACACGCTGCTGCTGGCCGCCGGACAACTGGCCGGGGTAGCGCTTGGCGAACGCATCGAGCTGGACCATGCCCAGTACGCGCTTGACCCGCTCACTGATGTCGGTCTTGCTGAGGTTGCGCACGCTCAGCGGGAAGGCCAGGTTTTCGGCAACGGTCATGTGCGGGAACAATGCGTAGTTCTGGAACACCATGCCGATGTCACGCTTGTGTGGCGGCACGTTGTTGATGGAGCGCCCGGCCAGCTGGATCTCACCGGCGGTAGGCGTCTCGAAACCGGCCAGCATCATCAGGCTGGTGGTCTTGCCCGACCCGGAGGGGCCGAGCAGGGTGAGGAACTCGCCCTTGCGAATGTCCAGGTTGAGGTCTTTGACGATCAGCGATTCGCCGTCGTAGCTCTTTTGCACACCACGGAAGCTGACCAGCGTCTCGCCGGTGGTCGCGTTCGAAATCGCCTCGCTCATGCCTGCACCTTCTTGTTGGAATGACTGCGTAGGCAAAGACTAAAGAAGGCGCAAGCGCCCGGAAATCGGGGGTGCGGAGAGAATGCCATCATCCGGATGGAAGACTTGCTGTAGGGATCGCCCTACACGGATGTCGGGATTGGGATGCAACGTGTGGGCGGGCACTCTCCCTGGGCTTGCCTGCGAATGCGTCGGCCCCTACCGCGCTCAGCAGGTCGGGCCCTTCGCGGGCAAGCCCGCTCCTACACCAGCTTGTGCTCCATGGCGTACTTCACCAGTTCCGCCAGCGAGTGGACCTTGAGTTTCTGCATCAGCCGCGCCTTGTGGGTGCTGATGGTCTTGCTGGACAGCGCCAGCTGCTGGGCAATGTCATTGACGTTGGCACCTTGGGCCAAGCGCTCGAACACCGAGAACTCCCGCTCTGACAGTAAAGTGTGCAAAGGCCGCGTCTCGGTCAGGCCCACCTCGAAGACCATACGGTCGGCCAGTGCCGGGTCGATGTAGCGCCCGCCGCCCGCCACCCGGCGGATCGCCGTCAGCAGCAAGGCTGGGTCACTGTCCTTGGTGGCATAGCCGGCAGCGCCAGCCTTGAGTGCACGCGCGGCCATCTGCGCTTCGTCGTGCATCGACAGCATCAGGATCGCCGGCGGGCTGTGCAACGCGCGTATCCGCGGGATCGCCTCCAGGCCATTCACGCCGGGCATGGAGATATCCAGCAACACCACTTCGCAGGGGGTGTGGCGCAGGGCTTCGAGCAATTGCTCGCCATTGCCGGCCTCCCCCACCACCTGCATGTCCTTGGCCAGGCCAATCAACTGCTTGATGCCTTCGCGGACAATGGTGTGGTCTTCGGCCACCAGCACTCGAATCACGATCGCTCTCCTACTCCAACGCAATGGTCACGCTCAGGCTGGTGCCTTCGCCGGGTTCGCTGTGCAACGCCATGCTGCCACCGAGCATCAACACCCGCTCGCGTACGCCTACCAGGCCGAACGAGGTCGGCCGGGCCCGGTCGAGGCAAAAACCGCTGCCGTCGTCGCTGACGGTCATACGCAGCTTTTCCCCCTCCCGCACCAGCTCTATCTCCACGCTGTGCGCCTGGGCATGGCGCATGACGTTGGTGAGCGCCTCCTGAAGAATACGAAACAACCCGGTGGCCTTGGCATCACTCAATGCTGGCAGATTATCCGGCACCAGCACCAGGCAAGGTATCTGCGTGCGTGCTTCGAAGCGCCGGGCTTGCCACTCGACGGCGGAGGCGATGCCCGCGTCGAGAATGGGCGGGCGCAGTGCGGTGGCCACGTCACGTACCAGCTGGAACAACTGGGCGATCAGGCGCTTCATGCTGGCCAGGCGCTCGTTGAGGGCCGGGTCCAGTTCGGCGAAGGCCAGTTCGCACATCGAGACTTCCAGCTTGAGCACGGTCAGCATCTGGCCCAGCTCATCATGCACTTCACGGGCGATGCGGGCTTTTTCTTCCTCGCGCACGCTTTCCAGGTGCGCCGACAGTTCGCGCAGCTGCTCCTGGGACTTTGCCAGCGCCAACTCCGCGCGCTTGCTCTGGGTGATGTCCCAGACGATACCGTCCCAGACCACCCGGCCATTGGCCAGGCGCCGAGTACTGGCCTTGATGTCGGCCCAGCGCTGTTCACCTGCGCGGGTCAGGATACGCCCCTGCCATGACCAGTCGCGGTCGCGGGCTATGGCCAGGTCCTGAACCTGGTGATAGTCCGCCCGGTCATCTGGATGCACCAGGTTGCGCAAGCCCATCTGCGGGTGCTGGATTTGCGCCGGCGTATAGCCGACCAGCGCCTCGCTGCCCTCGCTGATGTAGGGAAACTCCGGGTCCCCCTCGGCGGGCGCAGGCTCCAGGCGGAACACCAGCCCCGGGACATTGCCGGCAATACCCTTGAGCCGCGCTTCGCTTTCGCGCAATGCCGCCAGAGCGCGATGGCGTTCGGTGACATCGGCGAGGTACACCACCAGGTACTCGGCGTCACGAAAGCGCAGGAAGCTCAACGACAGTTCCACCGGTAACAAGCTGCCATCGGCGCGCAGGCACTGGGTTTCGAACTGCCGCGCCCCGGCCTCACCGGCACGCGCGCCCTTCCATAGCTGCAGCCAGCGGTCCATGGTCAGGTTCGGCTCGAAGTCGATCAACGGGCGTTCCAGCAGTGCTGCTTCGGCATAACCGAGCATGCGCCCCACGGCATGGTTGGCGTAACGCACATGGCTGTCCCAGTTGACCCAGAGAATACCCACCGTGCTCTGGTCGATCGCGAACTGGCTCAGGCGCAGCGCCTCTTCGCGCACTTGCCGCTCTGTCAGGGTGTCCCGTGCCGCCAGCAGGCTACGCTCGAGCTGGCGCTGCTGACGACGTTGCCACACCAGCGTGGCCAGGGCGCAGAGCAGCAACATGCCGAACAGCAAGGCAAGGTTCTGCCAGAAACCGGTCGAATCACTCAGGCGTGGGTATTTGGGCTGCAACCAGCGCTGATGGAGTTGCTCCAGCGCCTTGGCCGGCATGGCCTGCAGGCCACGTTCCAGCACCTCGGCCAGCAGCGGCCAGTCCCGTCGCGACCCCACCCGCAGCAACTGCGGCAGGCCGATGTCGCCCACCACCGCCAGCTCACCGAACTCGCTTTCACGGGACAAGCGGCTGAGCTGCGCTTCGTCCAGCACGGCATAGCTGGCCTGGCCACCGACGACCAGTTGCAAGGCCTGGCGCTCGTCGGGCACGCCCTGCACATTGAGATTGGCGTAGTTGCCGCGCAGGTAGTCGGCCAGCACGCTGGGCATGCGCACTGCGACGCGCTCGTCCTCGGCGAGCTTTTCAAGGTCTACGGCCAAGGCGCCGGTGCGAGGCCCGACCACCAGTTGCGGCACCCGCATGTAGGGGTCGCTGAACAGCCACAGGCGTAGGCTGGCCGGGGTTTGCGTAAGCCCGGGGGCAAAATCGATTTCGCCCTGCTGCAGCGCATGTTCCAGGCTGGCCTGGTCGCTGAAGTTGCGCCATGTCAGGTCCAGCTTGAGCGCCTGGGCAAGCGCGTTGACCAGCTCGACATTGGCCCCATAGAGTTGCTGCAAGCGGCGGTCGAACTGGGCATAGGGCGCCTGCAGCACCAACCCCACCCGAAGGCTGCGGTGGGCATCCAGCCACTGCTGCTGAGCAGGCTCAAGCACCACTGTCGACGATACCTCGGGCCCTGCCAAGGCAATCAAGGGCAGCCACAAGCAGCCGATAACCAACAGGCGACGCAATCGCTTCATCTACACGCTCGTCTTGGCAAGGGCGGCCATGCAGCATGGCCGTCACGGGCAAATACTATTACGCTGCCGGTATCATTCTGGCCTTGGGTTGATTCATGTCCACACTTTATCGCACGACGCTGGCATTGTGCTGCCTGGCCTCGCTCCTGCCAGTCGGCGCCTCGGCCGCCGACCCCGAGCAACCCGCGGCGGCCGCAGAAACGCCTGCTTCCACCGCGCCACGCCCACCCTTGCTGGAGCGCAGCCAGGAAGATGCGCAGGCCCTTGAACGCCGGGTGCCAAAGGCTGAACAGCAGACGCTGCAAGCTGGCACCGACAGCTTTCTGGCCCTGTGGAAACCGGCCAACGACAGCGACCCGCAGGGCACCGTGATCATCGTCCCCGGTGCCGGTGAAACCGCCGACTGGCCCAACGCGGTCGGCCCACTGCGGCACAAGTTCCCCGATGTCGGTTGGCACAGCCTGAGCGTCAGCCTGCCTGACTTGCTCGCCGTCAGCCCACAAGCGCGGGTCGAGGCCAGCCCGGTTGCCGAAGCGAAGCAAGACAAAGGCGAGACGGCGCCTGCCAAGGACACGCCGGCCGATGCCAACGCCAACGTCGCCCAGGCCACAGCGGCCGATGCCGATGCCGCTGAAAGCACCGACGCCGTGCAAGCCAGCGACCAGAATGACCAGGCCGATGCCGAGCGCATCTTCGCCCGCCTGGACGCGGCAGTAAGCTACGCCCAGCAGCACAACTCACGCAGCATCGTGCTGATCGGCCACGGCAGTGGTGCCTATTGGGCAACACGTTACCTGAGCGAGAAGCAGCCGCCGCAGGTGCAAAAGCTGGTGATGATCGCACCGCAGACGCCTGCAAGGGTCGAACACGACCTGGAAAGCCTGACGCCAACCCTCAAGGTGCCGGCGGCCGACCTTTACTACGCGACCCGTACCGGCGACCGCAATGCGGCAGCGCAACGCCTGCAGGCCAGCAAGCGGCAGAAGGACAGCCAGTACAAGCAGCTTTCATTGATTGCCATGCCCGGGAACAAGGCGGCCGAGCAGGAACAGTTGTTCCGCCGGGTGCGGGGGTGGATGGCGCCCCAGGAATAAAAGCTGGCCGTCAGAGCCCCCGCCGCTTGCGGATCAGCGCGTAGGCCTGATGCAGCTCGCGGGTCCGCTCCGTGGCCTCGCGCACCTGCATTTCACTCGCTCCGCTGCCCGCCAGCTTGTCCGGGTGATGCCGGCTGACCAAGCGCCGATACGCCTGCTTGACCCGGTCACCTTCGGTATCGGGCTCCACACCCAGCAGCCGCAATGCCGCCGCATAGGTCATGACCGTACTCGCCGCCTGCATCTTGCGCGGCTCGTACTCCAGTGACATGGCCTGCACCTGGCGCCGGCTCAGCCCAAGCTTCTGCCCCCAGTCCAGCAGCAACTCACGCTCGTGCTGGCCGGCTTTTCCATCGGCCCAGGCCATGCGCCAGCACGCCCGCAACGTGCCTTCGGCAGCGTGTGGCTGCAGGCGGATACGCCGAAGATGGCCAGCCAAGCGGTCCTTGCCCGCCTTGCCCCGGTTGAACGCTGCAATCGCGCGCATCCTGGCGGTCTCGGCCAAGTCCAGGCGGACCATTTCCTGGCGGGCCTGCTGGATATGCTGCTCAGCCACCCGCCCATCACTCTTGGCCAGCCGCCCGAGCAGGACGAACAACAACTCTTCGTCGCGCAGGGCCGGGCGCCCGCTCAGCCGTTCGCGCAGGTCGTCCCAGCCCTGCACGCGCAGGCGCCGGTCCATTGCCTGGCCCAGCAAAGCGCCAAGCAGCGCGCCAGGAATACTGGCGACAGCAAAACCTGCGCCCAGCCCGATCACGGTACTTGGCCACCACATGTCAGGCGCGCCCCTCAATCAACTGCTCGGCCTCGGCCAGGCGCTGCTGGGTGCCAACGTCGACCCAGTGGCCGCGATAATGCTCGCCACTCACCTGGCCTGCCGTCATGGCTTGGCGCAGCAATGGCGCCAGCTTGAAGGCGCCCGCCTGGCAGCCTTCGAACAATGCTGGGTGCAGCACCGACACGCCACTGAACGTCAAGGTGCCGGGCGCATCGTCACCGTCCACGACCTGCTCGCCCTCCAGGCGAAAATCGCCACGCCCGTGATGGCCAGGGTTATCGACCAATACCAGATGCGCCAGCCCCTGCAAGGGTGCGCGCAGGCGGGTGAAATCGTAGTCGGTCCAGACATCGCCGTTGATCAGCAAGAAGGGGGCATCACCCAGCAAAGGCAGCGCCTTGAAGATCCCGCCCCCCGTTTCCAGCGGCTCGCCCTCGGGCGAGTAGCGGATGCTCAGGCCAAAGCGGCTGCCATCGCCCAGGTGGTCTTCGATCTGCTGACCCAGCCAGGCGTGGTTGATGACCACCTCGGTGAAGCCCGCGGCCGCCAGGGCGCGCAGGTGGTACTCGATCAAGGGCTGGCCTGCCACCGGCAGCAACGGCTTTGGGGTGTGCAGGGTCAGCGGGCGCATGCGCTCGCCCTTGCCTGCCGCGAGGATCATCGCTTTCATGCACGCGCTCCGGCTTTGAGCTCTGCGATCAGTTGCCCCAGTTCCGCGAGTTCGGGGCGGCGGCTTATCACCTCATCTATATAGGCGAAGAAACGCGGCACGTCGGCCAGGTAACGGGGCTTGCCATCACGGTGGCAGATACGGGCAAAGATGCCGATCACCTTCAGATGGCGCTGCACACCCATCAGGTCGCTGGCACGCTGGAAGTCCTCGAACGATGGCTGCACCGGGATACCGGCGGCCTGCGCCTTGCCCCAATAATGGCGCAACCAGCCTTCGACACGCGCCTGCGGCCAGCTGAGGAAAGCATCCTTGAACAGGCAGGTGATGTCATAGGTGACAGGGCCGTAGACCGCGTCCTGGAAGTCCAGTACGCCAGGGTTGGGCGTGCTCTGCATGAGGTTGCGCGGCATGTAGTCGCGGTGCACCAGCACTTTGGGCTGCGCCAGGGCACTGTCGATCAGCAGTTGGCTGATGCGCTGCCAGGCAGCTTTCTGCGCCTCATTGAAGGCCAGGCCAAGCTCGCGCCCGACGTACCACTCGGGGAACAGTTCGACCTCACGGCGCAGCAAGGCGTCGTCATAGCTTGGCAGCGGCGCGTTCATCGGCAGGCGCTGGAAGGCCAGCAGTGCATCTATGGCATCGGCAAACAACCCATCGGCATTATCGGCATCGATGATGTCGAGGTAGGTCTGGCGCCCCAGATCCCCCAGCAGCAGGAAGCCGCGATCCAGGTCTTCGGCATGAATCTGCGGCACATGCACGCCCGCACCTGCCAGCAGGTGGTCGATGGCGACGAACGGTCGGCAGTTTTCCTGCGGCGGGGGTGCATCCATGACCACGAACGTGTGGCCTGCGCCCTCCCAGCGGAAGTAGCGACGGAAGCTGGCGTCGCTGCTGGCGGCGGTCAGGCTGCCCTCAGGCACCTCCCCCCAGGCGTTGTTACGGAAAAGCACATTGAGCTGCTCGGCGAGCCAGACAGTCAGTTGTTGCAGGCGTACATCGTGTTCAGGCATTACAAGGGTCTCCGACGGCCCTAGCCGTCAAGCGGGTCATGCTTTATTATCCAGCATCTTTTTCAGACCATCGAGAGGCGTGCGGCCCCACACGCGGGCAGATGGCACGCAGGAAGCCCGGACTAATAAGATGGCATTGAAATCCCCCGCGTTTCGTAGAAAGTTTCCGTTGCTGGTGACCGGCGGTCTGCTGGCCCTGCAACCATTTGCCACCTCGTACGTGGTCGCAGCCGAGCAGTTCGACTGCCAAGTGTCCGCCTCCGGTGGTTGGGACTGCAAGCCCAAGACCCCAGCCAGCAACTTGCCTCCGCGCCCCGTGCACGAGGGTGCCGCACTCACGTCCGGCACCGAGGCCCCGTCGGCCGAGGCCGAGAGCGCTGACAAGCCGGTGCTGGTCACCGAGAGCAAAGGCCGTGGCCTGAAGTCGCGCAGCGAAGATTACAGCCACCTCGACTGGGTCTCACGTGACAAGCTCACCCCCGCGCAGCTGGCCGAAACCGGCCCGTACTGCGGCGGTGCGTATGTCGAGCCAACCCGCCCGGGCATGGCCGATACCACGCCCAAGGACGAGTCGCCGACCTACATCAACGCCAAGGTCTCCAAGTACCAGCAGGAGCAGCAGATCGCTACCCTCGCCGGTGACGTGGTCATGCGCCAGGGCAGCATGCAGGTCGAAGCCGACGAGGCCAACCTCTACCAGACCGAGAACCGTGGCGAGCTCAAGGGCAACGTCAAGATTCGCGACAACGGCTCGCTGGTCGTGGGTGACGAGGCGCAGATCCAGCTCGACACGGGCGCCGCTCAGGTCGACAACGCCGAATACGTGATGCACAAGTCGCACATCCGCGGCAGCGCCCTGTACGCCAAGCGTGGCGAAAACGCCATCATCCGCCTCAAGGATGGTACGTACACCACCTGCGAACCGGGCAGCAACGCCTGGCAGCTGAAGGGCAACAACATCACCCTGAACCCGGCGACCGGCTTCGGTACCGCGACCAACGCCACCCTTCGGGTCAAGGATTTCCCGGTGTTCTACACACCGTACATCTACTTCCCGATCGACGACCGTCGCCAGTCCGGCTTCCTGCCGCCTTCGTTCAGCAGCACCAGCGACACCGGCTTCATGCTGGTTACGCCGTACTACTTCAACCTGGCGCCCAACTATGACGCCACGTTGTACCCGCGCTACATGACCAAGCGTGGCTTGCTGATGGAAGGCGAATTCCGCTACCTGACCAAGTCCAGCGAAGGCCAGTTCGGCGGCGCGTACCTGAACGACAAGAACGACGATCGCAAAGACCAGACTGATTACAAAGAACAGCGCTGGATGATCAACTGGCAGCACAAAGGTGGCCTGGACGAGCGCCTGATGACTGAAGTTGACTACACCGACATCAGCGATCCGTTCTACTTCCAGGATCTGGAAAGCGATCAGATTGGCGTTGAAGGCCATGATGTCGTCAACCAGCAGGGTGCCCTGACCTGGCGAGGTGACAGCTACACCGCCCGCCTGAATGCACAAGCGTACGAGATGGCGACACTGTCGCAGATCACGCCGTACAACAAGCTGCCGCAGATCACCATCAACGGCATGTTGCCGTACCACCCGAGCGGCTTCGACTTCAGCTACGAGACCGAAGCGGTACGCTTCGATCGCGACCTGAAAGACGGCACTGTATTCAACGAAGACGGCGTCATCGATACCACTGCCGGTCCCGATGGGCGCCGGCTCGACCAGAACATCTTCGGTGTGGCGCGTGCCAACGGTACCCGCCTGAACCTCGCGCCGGCTATCAGCCTGCCGATGACCGCAAGCTACGGTTACATCACGCCGAAGCTGAAGTACATGTACACCCACTACGATCTTGATCTCGATGGCAAGGGCAAGAACGATATCGCGAACAACCCTGGCTCGGTGCCGCTGAACGGCGATTTCAAGAGCAACCAGAACCGCGATGTCCCGATCTTCAGCGTCGACAGTGGATTGTATTTCGACCGCAACACCTCGATGTTCGGCACCAACTATCGCCAAACGCTCGAGCCTCGCCTGTACTACCTGAATGTCCCGTACAAGGACCAGGTTGACATCCCGCTGTTCGACACCGGCGAAACGCTGTTCAACTTCGACTCGCTGTTCCGCGACAACCGCTTCAGCGGCACGGACCGTATCGGCGACGAGAACAAGCTGTCGCTCGGCGTGACCAGCCGCTGGATCGAAGAGAACGGCTTCGAGCGTCAGAACATCAGCCTCGGCCAGGCGTACTACTTCAAGGACCGCAAGGTCCAGCTGCCAGGCATCGACTACCGTACCCGCAAGGACGCGCAGTCCGACGTATCGCCATACGCGCTGATGTACAACTACTACTTCAACCGCGACTGGCGCTTCAATTCGGACTTCAACTGGGACCCGGACAGCCGCAGCACCCGTTCGGGCAGCGCGATGTTCCACTACCAGCCTGAAGACAACCCGAACAAGGTGGTCAACCTCGGTTATCGCTACCGCAACGACACCATCGCTTACGACTCCACAACCGGTACGTGGAAAGTGGGCGGCGGCGACTACGGTACCCCGGGCACCGACGGCTACATCAAGGACTACTACAAGATCCAGCAGCACGACTTCTCGGTCATCTGGCCGATCGTGCCGCAATGGAGCGTGATCGCGCGCTGGCAGCATGACTACAACCGCAACCGCACCCTGGAAGCCATGGGCGGTTTCGAGTACGACAACTGCTGCTGGAAGCTGCGCCTGATCAACCGTTACTGGATCGACTACGACGACTTCAGCCAGGCGACTCCGCAGAACGAAAAAGGCGACCACGGCATCTTCCTGCAGATCGTGCTGAAAGGTCTCGGTGGCGTGGTAGGCAACAAGGTCGAATCTTTCCTCGACCAAGGCATTCAAGGTTACCGTGAACGTGAAGACCAAGCTTATTGATCGTCTGCGCCCAGTGTTGCTGGGCGCTGTATTGCTGAGTGGCGCGGTGCATGCCGCGGTGCAACCCCTGGACCGTGTGGTGGCCATCGTCGATAACGACGTGGTCATGCAGAGCCAACTGGACCAACGCGTCCACGAGGTGCAGCAGACCATCGCCAAGCGTGGCGGCGGCGTGCCGCCGACCGGCGCACTGGAGCAGCAGGTACTGGAACGCCTGATCGTCGAGAACCTGCAACTGCAGATTGGCGAACGTTCGGGCATCCGCATCACCGACGAAGAACTGAACCAGGCCATCGGCACCATCGCCCAGCGCAATGGCATGTCGCTGGAGCAGTTCCGCGCCGCGCTGGCCCATGACGGCCTGTCGTTCGACGACGCGCGCGAGCAGGTCAAACGCGAGATGATCATCAGCCGCGTGCGCCAGCGCCGTGTGGCCGAGCGTATCCAGGTGTCCGAGCAGGAAGTGAAGAACTTCCTCGCCTCGGACATGGGCAAGATGCAGATGTCGGAAGAGTATCGCCTTGCCAACATTCTGATCCCTACCCCGGAAGCCGCCAACTCGGACGACATCCAGAAGGCTGCACGCAAGGTCGGCGACGTCTACCAGCAACTGCGCCAGGGCGCCGACTTCGGCCAGATGGCAATTGCCAACTCGCGCAGCGAAAACGCCCTGGAAGGCGGCGAGATGGGCTGGCGTAAAGCCGCCCAGCTGCCCCCGGAGTTCGCCAAGCTGCTCAGCGGCATGAACGTCGGCGACATCACTCAGCCCCTGCGCATCCCTAGCGGTTTCATCATCATCAAGCTTGAGGAAAAACGCGGCGGCAGCGAGAACGTGCTGCGTGACGAAGTGCATGTGCGTCACATCCTGATCAAGCCGAGCGAGATCCGCAGCGAAGCCGCAACTGAACAGCTGGCTGATCGTCTGTACGACCGGATCACCAATGGCGAAGACTTTGCCGAGCTGGCGAAGAGCTTCTCGGAAGACCCGGGTTCGGCGCTCAACGGCGGCGACCTCAACTGGGTCGACCCGAACAGCCTGGTGCCTGAGTTCCGCGAGCAGATGGCCAACGCGCAGCAAGGCGTAGTGACCAAACCGTTCAAGACCCAGTACGGCTGGCATGTCCTGGAAGTGCTGGGCCGCCGCGCCACCGACAGCACCGAACAGGCCCGTGAACAACAGGCCCTGAGCGTCCTGCGCAACCGCAAATACGACGAAGAGCTGCAGACCTGGCTGCGCCAGATCCGCGACGAAGCCTACGTTGAAATCAAGCTGCCTGGCGCTGACCAGGCCGTACAGTGAAGCCCCTGCGCTTTGCCGTCACCCCCGGCGAACCAGCCGGTATAGGCCCCGACCTGTGCCTGCTGCTCGCCGCCGACGCCCAGCCCCACCCCCTGATCGCCATCACCAGCCGTGACCTGCTCGCCGAGCGGGCCGCGCGGCTGGGGCTGGCCGTCAACCTGCTGCCGGTAGCACCGGGCCAGTGGCCCGACCTCCCTGCACCGGCGGGTAGCCTGTATGTCTGGGATACCCCCCTGGCCGCCTCAGTGGCGCCAGGTCAGCTGAATAAAGCCAATGCGGCTTTCGTCCTGCAGACCCTTACCCGGGCCGGGCAGGGCTGCCTGAGCGGTGATTTCGCCGGGATGATTACCGCCCCTGTACACAAGGGCGTGATCAACGAGAGCGGCATCCCCTTCTCAGGCCATACCGAATTCCTGGCGGAGCTGACTCACACTGCCCAGGTGGTAATGATGCTGGCGACCCATGGCCTGCGCGTGGCCCTTGTAACCACGCACCTGCCGCTGCGGGACATCGCCGACGCCATCACCCCTGAGCGCCTGGAGCGCGTCACCCGCATCCTGCATGCGGACATGCGCGACAAGTTCGGCATCGCCAACCCACGCATCCTGGTCTGCGGGCTCAACCCGCATGCCGGTGAAGGCGGCCACCTTGGCCGCGAAGAAATCGACATCATCGAACCGACACTGGTCCGCCTGCGCACCGAAGGCATGGACCTGCGCGGCCCGCTGCCGGCCGATACCCTGTTTACCCCCAAATATCTGGAGCACTGCGATGCAGTGCTGGCGATGTACCACGACCAGGGCCTGCCTGTACTGAAGTACAAAGGCTTCGGTGCCGCAGTCAATGTGACCCTGGGCCTGCCGATCATCCGCACGTCGGTCGATCACGGCACCGCCCTGGACCTGGCCGGTACCGGCAAGGTCGACACCGGCAGCCTGCGCGTGGCCCTGGAAACCGCCTACCAGATGGCCGAGAACCGACCATGAACGAGCAATACCAACACCGGGCGCGCAAGCGCTTCGGCCAGAACTTCCTGCACGACGCCGGCATCATCGACCGCATCCTGCGCGCCATCAACGCCAAGGCCGGCGAACACCTGCTGGAAATCGGCCCGGGCCAGGGCGCCTTGACCGAAGGCCTGCTGGGTAGCGGCGCACAGCTGGACGTCGTTGAACTGGACAAGGACCTGGTGCCGATCCTTCAGCACAAATTCGCCGGCAACGACAACTTCCGGCTGCACCAGGGCGATGCCCTGAAGTTCGACTTCAACCAGCTGGGCGTGCCTGCGCGGAGCCTGAAGGTGGTCGGCAACCTGCCCTACAACATTTCCACCCCGCTGATTTTCCACCTGCTCAGCCACGCCGGGCTGATCCGCGACATGCATTTCATGCTGCAAAAAGAAGTGGTCGAGCGCATGGCCGCAGGCCCAGGCGGTGGCGACTGGGGCCGGCTGTCGATCATGGTGCAGTACCACTGCCGGGTCGAGCACCTGTTCAATGTCGGCCCAGGTGCGTTCAACCCGCCGCCGAAGGTGGATTCGGCCATCGTGCGCCTGGTACCGCATGAAGTGCTGCCCTACCCGGCCAAGGATCACCTGCTGCTGGAAAAAGTGGTTCGCGAAGCCTTCAACCAGCGTCGCAAGACCCTGCGCAATACGCTCAAGGGCCTGCTCGACAGCCAAGCTATTGAAGCCGCAGGCGTAGATGGCAGCCTGCGCCCAGAGCAGCTGGACCTGGCAGCCTTCGTGCGCCTGGCCGACCAGTTGGCCGATCAGCAAGGCTGATAGCGCCTGCAGTGGCCTCTTCGCGGGTTTACCCCGCGATGAGGCCACTACTGCCCACCTCCCCTCATTGAGCTCCCTCCCGACACCACTGGCCCTCCCCCCCGCCAATGGCCTAGACTGCATGGATCGCCGTATTCGCTAGTTTGCCAAGGCCCTTGCATGTCCGATCCCCGTTACCAGATCGACGTCAGCGTCGTGACCCGTTACCTGAAAGACCAATCCGACCCCGAAAGCGATCGTTTTGCCTTCGCCTATACCATCACCGTACAGAACAACGGTTCGGTCAAAGCCAAGCTGATGTCTCGCCACTGGCTGATCACCAACGGTGACGGCGAGGTGGAAGAAGTGCGCGGCGCGGGCGTCATCGGCCAGCAACCCCTGATCGAGCCTGGCCAGAGCCACACCTATAGCAGTGGCGCAGTCATCAGTACCCGCGTCGGTACCATGCAGGGCAGCTATCAGATGTTCGCCGAAGACGGCAAACGCTTCGACGCCGAGATCGCCCCGTTTCGCCTGGCTGTTCCAGGGGCCCTGCACTGATGGCCACCTACGCCGTCGGTGACCTGCAAGGCTGCCTGCAACCACTCAAATGCCTGCTCGACCGGGTCCGCTTCAACCCGGCTGTCGACCGCCTGTGGCTGGTCGGCGACCTGGTCAACCGCGGCCCCGAGTCGCTGGAAACCTTGCGCTACCTCTATTCCATCCGCCAATCGCTGGTGTGCGTGCTGGGCAACCATGACCTGCACCTGCTGGCCGCCTGGCACAACGTCGAGCGCCTGAAAAAAAGCGACACCCTGCGCGAAATCATCGAAGCGCCCGACGCCGATCAACTGTTCGATTGGTTACGCCAGCAGAAGCTGCTGCACTACGACGAGCCCCGCGGCATTGCCCTGGTCCATGCCGGCATCCCGCCGCAGTGGACGCTGGGGCAGGCGCTGGAACTGGCCGCAGAAGTCGAGCAAGTGCTGCGCGACGACGGGCGCCTGAAGCTGTACCTCGATGGCATGTATGGCAACGAGCCCAACAAGTGGAGCAAGAAACTCGGCGGCATCGAGCGCCTGCGGGTTATCACCAACTACCTCACCCGCATGCGCTTCTGCACCGCTGAAGGCAAACTCGACCTCAAGAGCAAGGAAGGCCTGGATTGCGCACCAAAAGGCTACAAGCCTTGGTACGCACACAAGGGCCGCCGCTCACGGCACGTCAAGATCATCTTCGGCCACTGGGCCGCCCTTGAAGGGCGGGTCGACGAGCCAGGCATCATCGCCCTGGACACCGGCTGCGTGTGGGGTGGCGCCATGACCCTGTACAACGTCGACAGCGGCGAATACCACCGCTGCGACTGCGCCGACGACGGCACCGTCCGCTCGCCGGCGCAACCGACTAAACTCAACGATCACCCCTGAAGGAAAGCCCTACCCATGAGCGAATTCAAACGCATCCCTCCCGAGCAGGCCCTGGCCCTGCGCGCGCAAGGTGCGGTCGTCGTCGACATTCGCGACCCGCAGGCATTTGCCGCCGGCCACATCACTGGTGCCACGCATCTGGACAACCATTCAGTTGCCGACTTCATCCGCAACGCCGACCTGGATGCCCCGACCCTGGTGGTCTGCTATCACGGCAATTCCAGCCAGAGCGCAGCCGCCTACCTGGCAGGCCAGGGCTTCTCGGAGGTGTACAGCGTCGATGGCGGCTTCGAGCTGTGGCGCGCCACCTACCCTGCCGAGACCGCCCAAGGCTCTGCTGAATAATATTTTTCATTTTTACTGCAGCCCGCGCCCCACGCGGGCTTGCGCCTCACCTGACGAACGGTCGTTCGCAACTTCTCCGCCGCTTGCCCTTGACCTTGCGGATAACCAACTATTCTTAAGCGCAGGCCATCCAAAAAAAGGGGAGAGCCGGTACACCGGCGTGCGGGTCATCGGTAGCGTTACAGGGTGTTCTGGGGGGTATACAGCAATCGGGAAGCCGATTGCATGCCAGCATCAGCTGACTGATCCGGCGTCGTCTCCACGTATCGAGCGAGGTGACGTCATGAGTATTTTTAGCCACTTCCAACAGCGTTTCGAGTCCACCCGCCAGGAAGAACTATCGCTGCAGGAGTACCTGGAGCTGTGCAAGGAGGATCGCAGCGCCTACGCATCGGCGGCTGAACGGCTGTTGCTGGCCATCGGTGAACCGGAGCTTGTCGACACCTCCAACAATTCCAGGCTTTCGCGGATATTTTCCAACAAAGTCATTCGGCGCTACCCGGCCTTTGAAGACTTCCACGGCATGGAAGAATGCATCGACCAGATCGTGTCGTACTTCCGCCATGCCGCTCAGGGGCTGGAAGAGAAGAAACAGATCCTCTACCTCCTGGGCCCGGTAGGCGGCGGCAAGTCGTCGCTTGCCGAAAAGCTCAAGCAACTGATGGAAAAGGTGCCCTTCTACGCCATCAAGGGCTCACCTGTATTCGAATCGCCACTGGGCTTGTTCAACGCCACCGAAGATGGGGCCATTCTCGAGGAAGAGTTTGGCATCCCTCGGCGCTACCTGAACACCATCATGTCGCCTTGGGCTACCAAGCGCCTGCAGGAGTTTGGCGGCGATATCTCCAAGTTCAAGGTGGTCAAACTCTACCCGTCGATACTCAACCAGATCGCCATCGCCAAGACCGAACCGGGCGATGAGAACAACCAGGACATCTCCGCCCTCGTGGGCAAGGTGGATATCCGCAAGCTCGAGGAATACCCGCAGAACGACGCCGATGCCTACAGCTACTCGGGCGCGCTGTGCCGGGCCAACCAGGGCCTGATGGAATTCGTCGAGATGTTCAAGGCGCCGATCAAGGTCCTGCACCCCTTGCTTACGGCGACCCAGGAAGGCAACTACAACAGCACCGAGGGGCTGGGGGCAATTCCCTACACCGGTATCCTGCTTGCCCACTCCAACGAATCGGAGTGGCACACCTTCCGCAACAACAAGAACAACGAGGCGTTCATCGACCGGATCTACATCGTCAAGGTGCCGTACTGCCTGCGCGTCAGCGACGAAATCAAGATCTACGACAAACTGCTGGTCAACAGCTCGCTGTCCAAAGCCCATTGCGCACCCGATACGCTCAAGATGCTCGCCCAGTTCACTGTACTGTCGCGCCTCAAAGAGCCTGAAAACTCCAACATCTACTCGAAGATGCGCGTCTACGACGGCGAAAACCTCAAGGATACCGACCCGAAAGCCAAGTCGATCCAGGAGTACCGCGATTCGGCAGGCGTCGATGAAGGCATGAACGGCCTGTCGACCCGCTTTGCGTTCAAGATCCTGTCCAAGGTCTTCAACTTCGACCCCCACGAAATTGCGGCCAACCCCGTTCACCTGCTGTATGTGCTGGAACAGCAGATCGAGCAGGAGCAGTTCCCGGCGGAAGTGCGCGAACGTTACCTTCGCTACCTCAAAGAATACCTGGCACCGCGCTACATCGAGTTCATCGGCAAGGAAATCCAGACCGCCTACCTCGAGTCCTACAGCGAGTACGGGCAAAACATCTTCGATCGTTACGTGCTGTACGCCGACTTCTGGATCCAGGACCAGGAGTATCGCGACCCGGAAACCGGCGAAATCCTCAACCGTATCGCCCTCAACGAAGAGCTGGAGAAGATCGAGAAGCCGGCCGGTATCAGCAACCCGAAAGACTTCCGCAACGAGATCGTCAACTTCGTACTGCGCGCACGCGCCAACAACAACGGCAAGAACCCAAGCTGGCTGAGCTATGAAAAGCTGCGGGTGGTGATAGAGAAGAAAATGTTCTCCAACACCGAAGACCTGCTGCCGGTCATCAGCTTCAATGCCAAGGCCAGCAAAGAAGACCAGAAGAAACACAACGACTTCGTCACCCGAATGGTGGAGCGTGGTTACACCGACAAGCAGGTTCGGCTGCTGTCGGAATGGTACCTGCGGGTCAGGAAATCGCAATAAAGCGGCAAGCTACAAACCGCGCGCCCAAGGCTGCAGTGGCAGCCGCGGGCGGCGGCAGCTGCTTTTACGCGCAGCTCGTAGCTTGAAGCGTGCAGCTGTTCCCAGCTACCGGAGGGACCATGAGCTACGTAATCGACCGACGCCTGAACGGCAAGAACAAGAGCACGGTCAACCGCCAGCGTTTTCTGCGGCGCTACCGTGACCACATCAAGAAGGCCGTCGAAGAGGCTGTGAGCCGCCGCTCCATCATGGACATGGAGCATGGCGAGCAGATCAGCATTCCAGGACGGGACATCGATGAACCGGTATTGCACCACGGTCGTGGCGGCAAGCAGACCATCGTGCACCCCGGCAACAAGGAATTTACCGCCGGCGAACACATCCCCAGGCCCCAGGGTGGTGGCGGCGGCGGTGGCCGCGGCAAGGCAGGCAATTCTGGCGAAGGGATGGATGAGTTTGTCTTCCAGATCACTCAGGAAGAGTTTCTCGAGTTCATGTTCGAAGACCTCGAACTGCCCAACCTGGTCAAACGCCACCTGACTGGCGCTGACACCTTCAAGACCGTACGTGCCGGTATCGCCAATGAAGGCAACCCGTCACGCATCAACATCGTTCGTACCCTGCGTTCGGCCCATGCCCGGCGCATTGCCCTGACTGGCAGCAGCCGCGCCTTGCTGCGCGAGGCGCAGAAAGAACTGGACCGGTTGAAAGTCGAGGAACCAGACAACTTCACCGATATCCAGGAAGTGGAGCAAGAGATCGATCGCCTGAAGGCACGCATCAATCGCCTGCCCTTCCTCGACACCTTCGACCTCAAGTACAACCTGCTGGTCAAACAGCCCAACCCCAGTTCCAAGGCCGTGATGTTCTGCCTGATGGACGTGTCTGGCTCGATGACACAGGCCACCAAAGACATCGCCAAACGGTTCTTCATCCTGCTGTACCTGTTCCTCAAGCGCAATTACGACCGCATCGAGGTGGTGTTCATTCGCCACCACACCAGCGCTCGCGAAGTGGATGAGGAAGAGTTCTTCTACTCACGCGAGACTGGCGGCACCATCGTTTCCAGCGCGCTCAAGATGATGCAGGAGATCATGGCCGAACGTTACCCGGCCAGTGACTGGAACATCTACGCTGCACAGGCCTCCGACGGCGACAACTGGAACGACGACTCGCCCATTTGCCGGGAGATCCTCTCCAAACAGATCATGCCGCATGTGCAGTACTACACTTACGTCGAGATCACCCCGCGTGAGCACCAGGCGTTGTGGTACGAGTATGAGCGGATCGGCGAGGCTTTCCCCGACACATTCGCCCAGCAGCAGTTGGTATCGGCCGGCGATATCTACCCGGTCTTCCGTGAACTCTTCCAGCGCAGGTTAGCCACATGACCGCCAGAGCACAGAGACGCCAACCCATATCCACCGGGTCAGAGTGGACGTTCGAGCTGATCCAGACCTACGACCGGGAAATCAGCCGCCTGGCCGAACGCTATGCCCTGGATACCTACCCCAACCAGATCGAGGTGATCACTGCCGAGCAGATGATGGACGCGTACGCCTCCGTCGGCATGCCGCTGGGTTATCACCATTGGTCCTATGGCAAGCAGTTCCTGAGTACCGAGAAATCCTACAGCCGCGGCCAAATGGGCCTGGCGTACGAGATCGTGATCAATTCGGACCCGTGCATTGCTTACCTGATGGAAGAAAACACCATGTGCATGCAGGCACTGGTGATCGCCCATGCCTGCTATGGCCATAACAGCTTCTTCAAGGGCAATTACCTGTTCCGCACCTGGACCGATGCCAGTTCAATCATCGACTACCTGGTGTTTGCCAAGCAGTACATTGCACAGTGTGAAGAGCGCCACGGGATCGATGCCGTCGAAGACCTTATCGACTCGTGCCATGCCTTGATGAACTACGGCGTGGACCGCTACAAGCGCCCTTACCCGATTTCCGCCGAGGAAGAGCGGCGTCGGCAGAAGGAGCGTGAAGAACACTTGCAGCGCCAGATCAACGACCTGTGGCGTACCATCCCCAAAAGTGCCGAGAAAGGTGGCGAACGCGATGATGCGCGGTTCCCCGCCGAACCCCAGGAAAACATCCTTTATTTCATTGAAAAGAACGCACCACTGCTCGAACCCTGGCAGCGTGAAGTGGTGCGCATCGTGCGCAAGATTGCTCAGTATTTCTACCCGCAGCGCCAGACCCAGGTCATGAACGAAGGCTGGGCTACATTCTGGCACTACACGCTGATGAACGACCTGTACGACGAGGGCCTGATCACCGAAGGTTTCATGATGGAGTTCCTTCAGTCGCACACCAGCGTGGTCTACCAACCTGGTTTCGACAGCCCCTACTACAGCGGCATCAACCCCTACGCCCTGGGTTTTGCCATGTACACCGACATCCGTCGCATCTGCGAGAACCCCACCGAGGAAGATCGCCGCTGGTTCCCCGACATTGCTGGCAGCGACTGGCTATCGACCATCAAGTTCGCCATGAGCAGCTTCAAGGATGAAAGCTTCATCCTGCAGTACCTGTCACCCAAGGTGATCCGTGACCTCAAGCTGTTCAGCATCCTCGACGACGATCAACGCGACGACCTGCTGGTACCCGCCATCCATGACGAGGCCGGCTACAGGGTCATCCGCGAGCTGCTGGCAGCTCAATACAACCTTGGCAATCGCGAACCCAACGTGCAGATCTGGAGCATCGACCGCCGTGGCGACCGCTCGCTGACCCTTCGCCACCAACAGCACAACCGCAAACCGCTGGGCGATTCCACCGAAGAAGTACTCAAGCACCTGCACCGCCTGTGGGGCTTCGACATCCATCTGGAAACCGTGCAAGGCGATCAAGTGGTCAAGACCCACCACATGCCGCCCCGGGGCGAACACGGCGATAGCGGCGACTATGGCCGCATGGACCTCGCCGTCATCCATCACCTCTAGCTTGTACGCCACCCATTACTGCCGACAGGGTATCCTGTCGTCAGTAATGGAGGCTGCACATGCACATCTACAAAGTCGGCGGCGCAGTACGCGACCGCCTGCTCGGGCGCCCGGTCAGCGATATCGACTGGCTGGTGGTCGGCGCTACCGTCGAAGAAATGCACGCCAAGGGCTTTCGCCCGGTCGGTGCCGACTTCCCGGTTTTCCTGCATCCCAAAACGGGCGAGGAATATGCCCTTGCGCGCACCGAGCGCAAGAGCGGGCGGGGCTATGGTGGTTTCACCTTCCATGCAAGCCCCGACGTCACGCTGGAAGAAGACCTCATCCGTCGCGACCTCACCATCAATGCGATGGCTGAAGACGAACAAGGCAATGTGCTGGACCCGTATCAGGGTCAAGCCGACCTCGAAAATCGCCTGCTGCGCCATGTTTCCCCGGCATTCGCCGAAGATCCCCTGCGCGTCTTGCGTGTCGCCCGCTTCGCTGCGCGCTACGCGCCGCTGGGGTTCAAGGTGGCAGATCAAACCCTGGAGCTGATGCGACGCATCAGTACTTCGGGCGAACTGCAGGCGTTGACTGCAGAACGGAGCTGGAAGGAGATCGAGCGGGCACTGATGGAAGACGAGCCTCAGGTGTTCATCCAAGTGTTGCGCGACTGCGGGGCCTTGAAGCAGCTCATGCCTGAGCTTGAGCAGGGCTCAACCTCACTGGCTGCGCTCACCCAGGCCGCCAGGCATCATCAGCCCCTGCACGTGCGCTGGGCATGCCTGCTGCACGGCTTGGATCAAGCCTCGATCAAAGCACTCAACCAGCGCTTCAAGGCGCCGCGTGAATGCCAGGAGCTATCCACGCTGGTGGGTGAGTTTGGCGGGCAGGGACGCCGGGCTTTCGAGCTCGAGCCCGAGACGTTGCTGGAGCTGCTGCAGAAGTTCGACGTTTACCGGCGCCCGCAGCGGTTCGAGGACTTTATCAACGCGTGTGAAATGGAAGCACTGGGCAAAGAGGTTCACGCTTATCCACAAGCTGACTACCTGCGTGGTGCGGCATCAGCAGCCAGGGCGGTGGATGTGAAGCCGCTGGTGGAGGCAGGCCTGAAGGGCCAAGGGCTGGGCGAGGCGCTAAAGCAGAAGCGACTTGAAGCGCTCATAGCGTACACAACCCGCTGACCAACCCGTCCTGTGGGAGCGTTCCTGCCGGGGCGCCCCACGAAAGGGGCGCGAAAGGCCGTCAAGCCTGGGTCAGCTGCAACCCCCGCCACTCGAACGCTACTGGCGCCAGGACCTGGTCAATATGCGCCTGCTGCCACAACTGCCCCATGGTCTGCCCTACACCGGGGTGCACCAGCTCAGGCGCAAGCAACGACAACGGCCACAGCACGAACGCATTCTTCAGAATCTCCGCCCGGGGCAGCACCAGGCCTTCGAAACTGCCCAGCAAGCTGTCGTACATCAGCACGTCGATGTCCAGCGGCAAACCCTTGCGGTCAGGCGCATAGCGACCGTTTTCCGCCTCGATGAACTTGAGCCGACGGCCCAGTTCCATCAACGGCAAATCGGTCTTGCCAGTCACCACAAAGTTGATGAACGGACCACTCTTGATCCCTACCGGCTGGCTCTCGAACGCAGGAGAACAGCGCATTTCGGTGAGGATAGCCGCCAACGCATCGAGCCCTGCACACAGGTGCGTGTGACGGTCGATGTTGCTGCCAAGGCCCAGGTAAACCGTGCTCAGAGACATCCGCGCTCGATCTCCACGCCTACACCGCCACGGGCCGCAGGGACCGCGCCCGGCTTGGTCAGCTTGAGACGCACCCAGGGAATGTGGAACTCTGCCATCAAGGTGGCCACCAAGCGCTCGGCGAATGTCTCCACCAGCTCGAAGCGCGCCTGCTCGGCAAAGGCCTGGATACGCGCCGAAACGCTGGCGTAGTCCAGCGCCAGGTTCAGGTCATCGCCGGCCGCTGCCGGGCGATTGTCCCAGGCAAAACTCAGGTCCAGGCGCAGGCACTGGCGAATATCCCGTTCCCAGTCATAGGCACCGATGACGGTATCGACTTCCAGGCCTTCGATGAACACTCTGTCCAAGCACTTCTCTCCACAGCACGACAAGGGCGACTGGCGCCGTTAGAATCAGGGCGTCCTCGCCCGGAATAGTTAGCATGTTTTGGTTACTGGCGCTGCTCGCCTACCTGCTCGGCTCGCTGTCCTTTGCCATCGTCCTAAGCCGCCTTTCGGGCAGCCCGGACCCACGTTCCAGCGGTTCGGGCAATGCCGGCGCCACCAACATGCTACGCCTGGCGGGCCGTAAAATGGCGATCCTGACCCTGCTTGGCGACCTGTGCAAGGGCTTGTTGCCCGTGTTGATCGCACGCGGAGCCGGGCTTGACCTGCAAGCGCAGGGCTGGGTCGGCGTCTGCGCCGTGCTTGGCCACCTGTTCCCCGTGTACTTCCGCTTCCAGGGCGGCAAGGGCGTAGCGACTGCGGCAGGCATGCTGATGGGCCTTTATTTCCCCGCCGCACTGCTGGCGATCAGCGCCTGGCTACTGACCTTCTACCTCAGCCGTACCAGTTCGCTGGCGGCGCTCATCGCAACACCTCTGACCCTACCACTGCTGGCCTGGCGCGAGCCCGAGGCGCTGCTGCCGATCAGCGTGCTCACCCTGATGATCGTCTGGCGGCATCGCAACAATCTGCGCGACCTGTTCGCCGGGCGCGAACGTCACTTCTGACATTCGCGTAGGCTCATTCACAGCGGCGGCAACTGCTCCATCGGCCAGCGCGCCTGCACGCTGATCGCCAAGTCCTGCTGCTGCCCGGCCAATAGCCGTTGGCAACCCGCGTAGGCGATCATCGCGCCGTTATCGGTACAGAACTGCGGGCGGGCGTAGTACACATTGCCTTTGATGCTCGCGAGCATGTCCTCGAGGGACAGGCGCAGCGCTTTGTTTGCGCTCACGCCACCGGCAATCACCAAGCGCTTGAGGCACGTCTGCTTCAGTGCGCGCTTGCACTTGATGGTCAGAGTGTCCACCACCGCCTGCTGGAAGGCCAGGGACACGTCGCAACGGGTTTGCTCATTGTCGTCGCCAGCATCGCGGCATTGCTGCCAAGTGTTCAGGGCGAAGGTCTTGAGCCCGCTGAAGCTGAACGCCAGGCCCGGGCGGTCGGTCATTGGCCGCGGGAATACGAAGCGCCCCGGTACGCCTTGCTCGGCAAGCCGAGCGATTTCCGGGCCGCCTGGGTAATTCAGGCCGATCAGCTTGGCAGTCTTGTCGAATGCTTCACCTGCAGCGTCGTCCAGGCTCTCGCCCAGCAGTTCGTATTGGCCGATGCCATCGACGCGAACCAGCTGGGTATGTCCGCCAGACACCAACAAAGCGACGAACGGAAATTGCGGAGGGTTTTCCTCCAGCATGGGGGCCAACAGATGGCCTTCCATGTGGTGTACACCGATCGCCGGGATGTCCCAGGCAAAGGCTAACGCCTGCGCGCACGAAGCACCGACCAACAGGGCACCGACCAGGCCAGGACCCGCGGTGTAGGCGATGGCGTCGATCTCGGTGGCCACGCACCCCGCCTCCTCCAGCACCTGGCGGATGAGGGGCAGCATGCGCTTGACGTGGTCACGCGAGGCAAGCTCGGGCACTACCCCACCAAACACGCGATGCAGGTCGATCTGGCTGAACAGCGCGTCAGCTAACAAACCGCGCTCACTGTCGTATAATGCGACGCCGGTTTCGTCGCAGGATGTTTCCAATCCCAGTACTAGCATGGGCTCGTCCCTTGTGGGGGCTGAATTCGAAGCCGCGCATGATAGTCCCCGTGCCGGGTGCCGACCAGCGGTTTTCGATCAGAGGCTTTGCATTCCGGCGTACTAAGGGTTAACATCCGCAACCCTTGAAAACCGACGTTCTCCAGCACACCTTTGTTTTGCCAGGAGCACGTCTACCCCGGTAATGAATTAAGGTAGCCCTGGATGCCAGCCGTCAAAGTTAAAGAGAACGAACCCTTCGACGTAGCTCTGCGTCGTTTCAAGCGCTCCTGCGAAAAAGCCGGTGTACTGGCTGAAGTTCGTAGCCGCGAGTTTTACGAGAAGCCGACCGCCGAGCGTAAGCGTAAAGCAGCTGCTGCTGTTAAGCGTCACGCCAAGAAAGTTCAGCGCGAACAGCGCCGCGCCGTTCGCCTGTACTAATACAGTACAAGCGTTCTACGCAAAGCTTCTGCCCTGCCCGGCTACCGCCGGGCCGTTGGCAGCGGTTTGTTTCAAACCTTGAGCAGCTAGCACAAGGCGTCCGCCGCACCTGTAGCGGGCAAAATGCTACAAACGTCAGAGCTGGTTCCCACCAGTCGTGCACGTCCTGACTGACGAACCTCCGGTTTACCTGGCGGTTACCGACGAGCACATATTCCCTCGCACTTCCCCTAGCAGCACTCCACCCAAACGGCGCGCTAGCGATTAGACTTGCCAGTTGCCAGATGACGAGACTGCCATGGCCGGGCTGATTCCCCAAAGCTTCATTGATGACCTGATCAACCGCCTCGACATCGTCGATGTGGTGAGTTCGCGCGTCCAGCTGAAAAAGACCGGCAAAAACTACTCGGCCTGCTGCCCGTTCCACAAGGAGAAAACCCCCTCCTTCACGGTCAGCCCCGACAAGCAGTTCTACTACTGCTTTGGCTGCGGCGCCGGCGGCAATGCCCTCGGCTTCGTCATGGACCACGACAACCTGGACTTCCCCCAGGCCGTCGAGGAACTGGCCCGTGCCGCCGGCATGGAAGTGCCCCGCGAGGAGGGGCGACGCTCGCAGAAGCCACGCCAGCCGACCGACTCCCCGCTTTATCCGCTACTGGACGCCGCCTCGGAATTCTATCGCCAGGCGCTGCGTAGCCACCCGACCCGCAAGGCGGCTGTGGATTACCTCAAGGGTCGCGGCCTGTCGGGCGAGATTGCCCGCGACTTCGGCCTGGGCTTCGCGCCACCGGGCTGGGACAACCTGCTCAAACACCTGGGTGCCGACACGCTGCAGCAGAAGGTGATGATCGACGCCGGCCTGCTGATCGAGAACGCCGAGAGCGGCAAACGCTACGACCGCTTCCGCGACCGGGTGATGTTCCCGATACGCGACAGCCGCGGGCGCATCATTGCCTTCGGCGGCCGCGTGCTGGGGGACGACAAGCCCAAGTACCTGAACTCGCCCGAAACCCCGGTCTTTCACAAGGGCCAGGAACTGTACGGGCTGTACGAGGCGCGCAAGCACAATCGCAACCTCGACGAGATCATCGTCGTCGAAGGCTACATGGACGTCATTGCCCTGGCCCAGCAAGGCCTGCGCAATGCCGTAGCCACCCTGGGCACCGCCACCAGCGAAGAGCACCTCAAGCGCCTGTTCCGTGTGGTGCCCAGCGTGCTGTTCTGCTTCGATGGCGATCAGGCCGGGCGCAAGGCCGCCTGGCGCGCCCTGGAGTCGACCCTGTCGGCCCTGCAGGACGGGCGCCGCGCGCGCTTCCTGTTTCTGCCCGAAGGCGAAGATCCGGACAGCCTGGTGCGCGCCGAAGGCACCGATGCCTTCATGGCTCGCATCAACCAGCATGCCCAGCCGCTGGCGGACTATTTCTTCGAGCAACTGAGCGCGGAGGCCGACCCCCGCTCGCTGGAAGGCAAGGCGCACATGGCGACCCTGGCTGTACCGTTGATCGAAAAGGTCCCGGGCGCCAACCTGCGCCAGCTGATGCGCAATCGCCTGAAGGAAATCACCGGCCTCGACCCGCAACAGGTAGAACAGCTGGCCCAGCAGGCTCCTGCCGCAACCAGCGTGCCGGACTACGACCCTGGCTACGATTACGACGCCATGGCCAGCTACACCCCCGACTACGGCGACATGCCGCAGCACGATTACGCGCCGGCACAACAAGAGCCGCAGTGGAAGCCGAACAAGGGTGGCGGCAAGAAGCCGTGGAGCGACAAGCCCTGGGACAAGAACCGCAAAGGCGGCAAGCCCTGGCAGCAACGAGACGAGGCACCACCACGCACGCCGGCACCGGTCGAGCCCCCGACGCTCGCAGCCTTGCGCACGCTGCTGCACCACCCGCTGCTGGCCGGCAAGGTCGAGGACGCCAGCCACTTCGCCGGCGAAGAACACCTCTACAGCCAATTGCTGGTAGCGCTGATCGAAGCCGCGCAGAAAAATCCTGGGCTAAGCTCAATGCAGTTGATCGCACGCTGGCACGGCACCGAACAGGGCCGCCTTTTGCGGGCGCTGGCGGAAAAGGAATGGCTGATCGTGGCCGACAACCTTGAACAACAGTTTTTCGACACTATAACTAGCTTGACCGCCCGCCAACGCGAGCGAAGCCTGGAACAACTGCTCAGGAAATCACGTCAAAGTGAGTTGACCAGCGAGGAAAAAACCCAGCTTCTCGCCTTGCTGAGCCGGAATGTTCCCGCACAAACGCCGACCTCATCTGGCGCGTGAGGCCCATGCTCGGGTATAATCCTCGGCTTGTTTTTTGCCCGCCAAGACCTTCAGTGGATAGGGTGTTATGTCCGGAAAAGCGCAACAGCAGTCTCGTATCAAAGAGTTGATCACCCGCGGTCGTGAGCAGGGCTACCTGACTTACGCGGAGGTCAACGACCACCTGCCTGAGGATATTTCAGATCCTGAACAGGTGGAAGACATCATCCGCATGATCAACGACATGGGGATCAACGTATTCGAGAGTGCTCCGGATGCGGATGCCCTTCTGTTGGCGGAAGCCGACACCGACGAAGCCGCGGCCGAAGAAGCCGCAGCAGCGTTGGCGGCCGTTGAAACCGATATCGGCCGCACGACCGACCCAGTGCGCATGTACATGCGCGAAATGGGCACCGTCGAGCTGCTGACCCGCGAAGGCGAAATCGAAATCGCCAAGCGGATCGAGGAAGGCATCCGTGAAGTCATGGGCGCCATCGCTCACTTCCCGGGTACTGTCGACTACATCCTCAGCGAATATGAACGCGTCACCACCGAAGGTGGCCGTCTGTCCGATGTTCTCAGCGGTTATATCGACCCTGACGACAATATCGCCGCTCCGACCGAAGAAGTGCCGATCCCTGGCGCCAAGGCCGCAGCTGCGAAGGAAGAAGACGACGACGAAGAAGAAAACGCCGAAAGCAGTGATGACGAGGAAGAGGCCGAAAGCGGTCCGGACCCGGTCGTCGCAGCCCAGCGTTTCGGTGCCGTATCCGATCAGCGCGACATCACCCTCAAGGTGCTCAAGAAGCATGGTCGCGACCATGCCGAGAGCATCGGGGCGATGCAGGCTCTGGCCGATCTGTTCATGCCGATCAAACTGGTACCGAAGCAATTCGAAGTACTGGTCGAGCGGGTACGTGATGCATTGAGCCGTCTGCGTCAGCAAGAGCGTGCGATCATGCAGCTGTGCGTACGTGATGCGCGCATGCCGCGTGCCGACTTCCTGCGCCTGTTCCCGGGCAACGAGACCGACCAGACCTGGAGCGGTGACCTGGCCAAGCGCAGCACCAAATGGGCTGCTGCCCTGGGTGAGAAGGACGCCGCCATTGTCGCTTGCCAGCAAAAGCTGATCGACCTCGAGACCGAGACCGGCCTGACCGTCGTCGAAATCAAGGACATCAACCGTCGCATGTCCATCGGTGAGGCCAAGGCCCGCCGCGCCAAGAAAGAAATGGTCGAGGCGAACCTGCGTCTGGTGATTTCCATCGCCAAGAAATACACCAACCGTGGCCTGCAGTTCCTTGATCTGATCCAGGAAGGCAACATTGGCTTGATGAAGGCGGTGGACAAGTTCGAATACCGTCGCGGCTACAAGTTCTCGACCTATGCCACCTGGTGGATTCGTCAGGCGATCACCCGCTCGATCGCCGACCAGGCCCGCACCATCCGTATTCCGGTGCACATGATCGAGACGATCAACAAGCTCAACCGCATTTCCCGCCAGATGCTGCAGGAAATGGGTCGCGAACCGACCCCGGAAGAGCTCGGTGAGCGCATGGAGATGCCTGAGGACAAGATCCGCAAGGTGCTGAAGATCGCCAAAGAGCCGATCTCCATGGAAACACCGATCGGTGACGACGAAGATTCGCACCTGGGCGACTTCATCGAGGACTCGACCATGCAGTCCCCGATCGATGTAGCCACGGTCGAAAGCCTCAAGGAAGCGACCCGCGACGTGCTCTCCGGCCTGACCGCACGCGAAGCCAAAGTGCTGCGCATGCGTTTCGGTATCGACATGAACACCGATCACACCCTTGAAGAAGTCGGCAAGCAGTTCGACGTGACCCGTGAACGGATCCGTCAGATCGAAGCGAAGGCGTTGCGCAAATTGCGCCACCCGACGCGCAGCGAGCACCTGCGATCCTTCCTCGACGAGTGATGACAAACCCCGGCCCAGGCCGGGGTTTTTCTTATGTGACAGATGGTCATGGCAACTAGCTACCCACCGAGCTGAATGCCCGTCTACACTCGACTTCAGACCATCTGAATGCGAGGCTGCCATGCCGCCAATGCCGGCCATTCTGTTGCTGCTCCTGATCTTGTGGAACACAACGGCCGGCGCCCTGACCCTGACAGACGAGGAAAAAACCTGGCTGGCTGCACACCCGCAGTTGAAGCTGGGCGTCGACGCCTCCTGGCCACCATTCGAGTTTCGAGACCAGGAAGGCCGGTACCAGGGATTGGCCGCCGATTACATCGCCTTGCTCCAGGAACGCCTGGGTGTGACGCTCAAGCCCATCGAGCCCAGCAGCTGGACCGAGGTGCTGACGCAGGCGCGCGAAAGCCGCATCGACCTGCTGCCCGGCATCATGTCGACGCCCGAACGCCAGGGTTATCTGGCTTTCACCCGCCCCTACCTGGATTTTCCGATCGTCATTCTTGCTCATGAAGGTGGCCCGCAACCGCACACCCTCAAAGACCTGTACGGCCTGAAAATCGCCGTGGTAGAGAACTATGCCCCCCACGAGTTGCTGCGTACCCATCACCCAGACCTCAACCTGGTGGCCCTGCCCAACGTCAGCTCGGCGTTGCAGGCGCTGGCTACCGATGAAGTGGATGCCGTGGTCGGTGACCTCGCCTCAAGCATCTGGAGCCTTCGCCAACTCAAGCTCGACGGTTTGTACGTCAGCGGCGAAACGCCCTACCGTTACCAGTTGGCCATGGCCGCGCCGCGCGACAAGAAGGTCCTTGTCGGCATTCTCGACAAGGTCATGGCCGACATGTCCAGCGAGGAAATCAGCCAGATCCAGCAACGCTGGGTGGGCAACGTAGTGGACCAGCGCACCTTCTGGCACGACATGCTCATGTATGGCCTGCCGGCCGTCCTGCTGCTCATCGCCATCCTCGCGGTGGTGATACGCATCAATCGCCGGCTCAGCTCGGAGATTTCCAGGCGTATCGCCCTGGAACAGGAACTGCGCAGCAGCGAGTACCACTACCGCGGCCTGATCGAAAGCCTGTCCGCCATTGCCTGGGAGGCCGATGCCAACGATTTCACGTATAGCTACGTCTCGCCCCATGCCGAAGACCTGCTGGGCTACCCCTTGCATGATTGGCTCAAGCCGGGCTTCTGGCGCAGCATCCTGCACCCGGAGGACGCGCTCTGGGCCCAGGCCTACTGTGAAAGCGAAACAGCCGCCGGCCGCGACCACAGCCTTGATTACCGAGTGATGCGCGCCGATGGCCAACCCCTCTGGGTGCGCAACATCGTCAGCATGATCGAGCACGGGCACCGACCGCTGATGCGCGGGCTGATGATCGACATCAGCGAAACCAAGCGCACCGAAGATGCCCTGCGCCTGTCGGAACAGAAATTCGCTTCGGTGTTCCAGCAATGCCCTGACATCCTGCTGATCGCCCGCCATAGCGACGGCTGCCTGCTGGAGGTCAACGAAGCCTTCGAGGAGCAGATCGGCCTGAGCCCCGGGCAAGTGATTGGCCGCACCGCCACCGAGCTTGACCTGTGGGGCGTGCAAGACACCGGGCCAATACTGCTGGAGCGCCTGCACCAAGGTGGCATCCGTAATCTGGAGATGAGCTTCCGGCGCAGCAATGGCCAACTGTTCACAGGCCTAACCTCAGCCGAAACCTTCGAGCTCGACGGCACCCTGGCCTTTGTCGTGGCGGTGCGGGATATCAGCCAGCTGAAGGAAACCCAGCAGCAATTGCAAACGTCCGAAGAGAAGTTTGCCAAAGCCTTCCATGCCTCACCTGACGGGCTGCTGCTGTCGCGCCAGAGTGATGGGCTGCTGGTCGAGGTCAACGAAGGGTTCTGCCGCCTGACCGGCTACGACCTCAACCCGACCATTGACCAGACCTCGTTCGACCTGGGGATCTGGGTGGACCTCAACGAACGCAAAAGGCTGATCGACCAGCTTGCCCGCGATGGCTTCGTGCGCGACTTCAGCTGCCACATCCGCCGCAGCGACGGGCAGATCCGCCTGTGCGAGCTGTCTGCCCGGCCGCTGCCGATTGCTGGCGTCGACTGCATGCTGACCATTGCCCGCGACATCACCGAGCGCCACCTGATGCAGGAGAAACTGCAACTGGCTGCCACCGTGTTCGAAAATACCGCCGAAGGCGTGCTGATCACCGACATCGACCAGCGCATCAGCGCGGTCAACCGCGCCTTCAGCGAGATCACCGGCTACAGCGAAATCGAAGCCCTCGGCCAGACCCCGCGCCTGCTCTCTTCCGGCCAGCATGACAGCGCCTTCTACGCCGCCATGTGGCACCAGCTCACCGCCGAAGGCCACTGGCAAGGTGAGATCTACAACAAACGCAAGAATGGCGAACTCTATCCGGGCTGGCTGACCATCAGCGCCGTGCGTAACAGCGACCGCGAAATCACGCATTTCGTCGCCGTATTTGCCGACATTTCCAGCATCAAGCACGCCCAGGCCAAGCTTGACTACCAGGCCCACCACGACCCGCTCACTGGCTTGCCCAACCGTGCCCTGTTCGAGAACCGCCTGCAGTCCGTGCTCACCTGCTCACAGGTCTCCAACCGCCAGGGCGCGGTGCTGTTTCTCGACCTCGACCGTTTCAAGCACATCAACGACAGCCTTGGCCACCCGGTCGGCGACTTGCTGCTCAAAGGCATCGCCCAACGCCTCAAGGAGCAAGTTCGCGATGTCGACACCGTGGCCCGCCTGGGTGGTGACGAGTTCATCATCCTGCTCCCCGGGCTGCACAAACCCAGCGACGCCAGCGCCATCGCCAACAAGTTGCTGGCCTGCTTCAGCGCGCCGTTCCAGGCCGGCGAACACGAGTTCTTCACCAGCGCCAGTATCGGCATCAGCCTGTACCCACAGGACGGCACCGACGTCGCCACGCTCATACGCAACGCCGACGCCGCCATGTACCGCTCCAAGGCCAAAGGCCGCAACCGGGTTGAAGCCTACACCCGCGACCTGACGGCCCAGGCCAGCGAGCGCATCGCCCTGGAACACGAATTGCGCCGCGCCGTCGAGCGCAACGAAATGAGCCTGTGCTACCAGCCCAAGTTCAGCCTCAAGACCCAGACCCTGGTCGGCGCTGAAGCGCTGATCCGCTGGAGCCACCCGACCTTCGGTGAAGTGCCGCCGGAACACTTCATTCACCTCGCAGAAGAAAACGGCACCATCCTGCAACTGGGGGATTGGGTACTGGAGCAGGCCTGCCGGCAGATGCACCACTGGAAGATGGACTACCAAGGCTTCGGCCCCTTGTCGATCAACCTGGCTGGCGCGCAGCTGCGCCACCATGGCCTGGCCAAACGCATCGAGCAGTTGCTCAAGACCTACCAGCTCAAGGCGGGCGATCTGCAACTGGAAATCACCGAAAACTTCATCATGAGCCAGGCCGAAGAAGCACTGGCCGTATTGCACCAGCTCAAGCAGCTGGGGGTGCAACTGGCGATCGACGACTTCGGTACCGGCTACTCGTCACTGAGTTACCTCAAGCGCCTGCCGCTGGACATTCTCAAGATCGACAAGTCGTTCATCCGCGGCCTGCCAGACGACCCTCACGATGCCGCCATCGCCCGCGCCATCATCGCCCTTGGGCGCAGCATGCAGCTGACCATCATTGCCGAAGGGGTGGAGAATCAGGCACAGCAGCGCTTCCTGGCTGCCGAAGGGTGTGAACAGATACAGGGTTACATCGTCAGCCTGCCGCTACCGCCAGACGAATTTGCAGCGACGTTTCTTCGTTTAGCACTATCCGATCTTTCGGATGGCACGCTTTCGAAACCCTCGTTATAATCCCGGCACTTACTGAGGGCCTATAGCTCAGTTGGTTAGAGCAGAGGACTCATAATCCTTTGGTCCACGGTTCGAGTCCGTGTGGGCCCACCAGACATGAACAAGCCGCGCCATGCGCGGCTTTTTCATGTCTGCTATTCGGCAACCCCCTCAGGCTTGCCCGGCCCTTGGCTGTATCGTGGTTTGGCGCGGGTTGTAGAAGGTGTTGTTGGCCGGAATATCCCGCGTTACCAGGGACATGGCGCCGATCACCACGTTGTCGCCGATGCTGATCCGGTCGGCCACGATGCAGCTATTGGCGCCCAGACTGACGTTGTCGCCAATGCGCAATGCATACTGGTCCAGGCCAAGCGTCTTGATGCCGATCGAGCAGTTCTGGCGAATGAAAAAGTTGCGCCCGATGTTCACGTGGCGGGTTATCACGACGCCAGGCAAGTGGGCAATGCGCAGGCCTGGAGCGATCTGCGCGCCAATGTCGATGTCCACCGCGTACTTGAGGTTGAGACGTTGCTGCATGCGCCGGGCATGGCGCCTGCCCAGGCCGCCGCGGGCATCGAGGTATTGGGCCAGGCGGTAGGCGAAGAGAAAGCGCAGCTTGTTGTCCTTGCGCGTTCGGCGCAGGACATTGAAGAACAGGCTGACGCGGCGCCCGGGCTTTTTCTTGTTGGAGACTTCCTGTCGCCAGCATTCCAGCAAGGTTTCGAAGTTCACGCGGTGGGTCCAGTACAGTCGGCCGTTTATCATGCCGCATTAAAGAGGGCGGCGCAGCACGCTTTGCCTTGCCCTGCCTGCCACCGGCTGGCTAGGCTAGCAAGCCCCCTGTAGAGACTTGCCATGTCGGACTCCCGCGCCATCACCCTCGACGAAATCGATCGCCAGCTGATAGCCCTGCTGCAGATCAACGCCCGCGAAAGCGTCGCCACCCTCGCCCGCCAACTGGGCATCGCTCGCACCACCGTCAACTCGCGGCTGGCCCGGCTGGAGAAAGGTAAAATCATCACCGGCTATGGCGTGCGCCTGGGCCAGCGCCTGATCGACGGCGGCCTGCAGGCTTATGTCGGGATCAAGGTGCAACCGCGCTCCGGCAAGGAAGTAGTACGACGCTTGAGCGCCATGGGGCAGGTTCAGCAGCTTTGCGCGGTGAGTGGCGAGTTCGACTACGTGGCCTGGTTGCGTAGCGATTCACCGGAGCAATTGGACCAACTGCTCGATCAGATAGGCAGCGTCGAAGGTGTGGAGAAGACGACGACGTCGATCATCCTCAGCAGCAAGGTGGATCGCGGGTAGCCCTACAGAAGAATGCATCGTCGAAATGCGCCTTCAATTAGTCATTTCGACCAAAAAAGCTGCGATTAGCCGATACTTTTCATCTTAATTACGAGCGCCGCGCTTCATAAAATGACCACCAGGCATCTCCTATACTCAGGCTCCGCCCTCCGCGCAGCCGCTCTGGCAAGGTCACTTCATGAACAAGAACAACCGCCACCCCGCCGACGGCAAAAAACCCATCACCATCTTCGGCCCGGACTTCCCCTTCGGCTTCGATGACTGGCTGGAGCATCCGGCCGGGCTGGGCAGCATCCCGGCCGAACGGCACGGTGAGGAAGTCGCCATTGTCGGTGCCGGCATCGCGGGGCTGGTGGCGGCGTACGAGCTGATGAAGCTGGGCCTCAAACCGGTGGTGTACGAAGCGTCGAAGCTGGGTGGGCGGCTGCGTTCACAAGCCTTCAACGGCACCGACGGGATCATCGCAGAGCTGGGCGGCATGCGCTTTCCGGTTTCTTCAACGGCCTTCTACCACTATGTGGACAAGCTGGGCCTGGAGACCAAACCCTTCCCCAACCCGCTGACACCGGCCTCGGGCAGCACGGTGATCGACCTGGAAGGCCAGACCTACTACGCCGAGAAGGCCGCCGACCTGCCTGAGCTGTTCCACGAAGTGGCCAACGCCTGGGCCGACGCGCTGGAGAGCGGTGCTCAATTTGCCGAGATCCAGCAGGCAATCCGCGACCGTGACGTACCGCGCCTCAAAGAGCTCTGGAACACGCTGGTCCCCCTGTGGGACGACCGCACCTTTTACGACTTCGTCGCGACTTCGCGCTCGTTCGCCAAACTGAGCTTCCAGCACCGCGAGGTGTTCGGCCAGGTCGGCTTTGGCACCGGGGGGTGGGACTCGGACTTCCCCAATTCGATGCTGGAAATCTTCCGCGTGGTGATGACCAACTGCGACGATCACCAGCACCTGGTGGTGGGCGGCGTGGAGCAGGTGCCGCAAGGTATCTGGCGGCATGTGCCCGAGCGCTGCGCCCATTGGCCAGAGGGCACCAGCCTCAGCTCACTGCACGGGGGCGCGCCGCGCACCGGGGTCAAACGCATCGCCCGCGCCGCAGATGGCCGGCTGGCGGTCACCGACAACTGGGGTGATACCCGCCATTACGCCGCCGTGCTCGCCACCTGCCAGACCTGGCTGCTGACCACCCAGATCGACTGCGAAGAATCGCTGTTCTCGCAGAAGATGTGGATGGCCCTGGACCGCACCCGCTACATGCAGTCGTCGAAAACGTTCGTGATGGTCGACCGGCCCTTCTGGAAGGACAAGGACCCGCAAACCGGCCGCGACCTGATGAGCATGACCCTCACCGACCGCCTCACCCGGGGTACCTACCTGTTCGACAACGGCGACGACAAACCCGGGGTGATCTGCCTGTCCTATGCGTGGATGAGCGACGCCCTGAAGATGCTCCCGCACCCGGTGGAAAAACGCGTTCAGCTGGCACTCGATGCCTTGAAGAAGATCTACCCGAAGACCGATATCGCCGGGCACATCATCGGCGACCCGATCACCATTTCATGGGAGGCCGACCCGCACTTCCTCGGCGCGTTCAAAGGCGCACTGCCGGGCCACTACCGCTATAACCAGCGGATGTACGCGCACTTCATGCAACAGGACATGCCCGCCGAACACCGCGGCATGTTCATCGCCGGCGACGACGTGTCGTGGACCCCGGCCTGGGTCGAAGGCGCGGTGCAGACCTCGCTGAATGCGGTGTGGGGTATCATGAACCACTTCGGTGGCCAGACCCACCCGGACAACCCCGGCCCGGGCGACGTGTTCGACGAAATCGGGCCTATCGCCCTGGCCGACTGAGACAAGGAGGCAGCATGCGCATCGCTCTGTTCCAGGGCACACCCAACCCGCTGGACGTGCCCGGCAACCTGCAACGGCTGCGCCATCAGGCGCAACGGGCGGCTGAGCGCGGCGCACAGTTGCTGGTGTGCCCGGAGATGTTCCTCAGCGGTTACAACATTGGCCTGGAACAGGTCGAGCGGCTGGCCGAGGCCGACGATGGCCCGTCAGCCATGGACGTGGTAGAGACTGCCCAGGCGCACCGCATCGCCATTGTCTACGGCTACCCAGAGCGTGCCGACGACGGGGCAATCTACAACAGCGTGCAACTGATCGATGCCCATGGCCGCAGCCTGTGCAATTACCGCAAGACGCACCTGTTCGGCGAGCTGGACCGCGCGATGTTCAGCGCCGGCGCCGATCACTTCCCGGTAGTGGAGCTGGAGGGCTGGAAGGTCGGGCTGTTGATCTGCTACGACATCGAGTTCCCGGAGAATGCCCGGCGCCTGGCGCTGGGCGGGGCCGAGCTGATCTTGGTGCCGACGGCGAACATGACGCCCTACGACTTTGTTTGCCAGGTGACCGTGCGCTCGCGGGCGCAGGAAAACCAGTGCTACCTGGTCTATGCCAACTATTGCGGGGCCGAGGGTGAGATCCAGTATTGCGGGCAAAGCAGCATCATCGGGCCGGATGGCAGCTTGCTGGGGATGGCTGGGCGCGAGGAGTGCCAGTTGCTGGCAGACCTGGAGCATGAGCGGGTGCACAAGGGGCGCGAGGCGTTTCCGTATCTGGCTGATCTGCGCCAGGAACTGCACCTGCGCAGGGGCTGAGTGACGCCCCATGCCAGACGCCACACGTCACCTCACCCTGGCCAACGGCCTGCAGCTGCGCCTGCGCCATGCCCCGCGGCTCAAGCGCTCGGCCGCAGCGTTGCGGGTGCATGCTGGCAGCCACGATGCCCCGGTACGATGGCCGGGGCTCGCGCACTTTCTTGAACACCTGTTCTTCCTCGGTACCTCTCGTTTTCCACTGGATGACGGCCTGATGCGCTACGTCCAGGCCGCAGGCGGCCAGGTCAACGCCAGTACCCGCGAACGTACTACCGATTTCTTCTTCGAAGCCCCCCCTGCGGCCCTGGCCGGAGGGCTGGAGCGGCTGTGCCAGATGCTTGCCGAACCGGACCTTGGCATCGAGCGCCAGCGCCGCGAACGGGAAGTCATACACGCAGAATTCATCGCCTGGTCGCGCAACCCGCAAGCGCAGCAGCAATTTGCACTGCTGCAGTCGGTTGCACCCGGCCATCCGCTGAGCGCCTTTCAGGCCGGCAACCGGCATACCCTTGCCCTGCAAAACCCGGCCTTCCAGCAAGCCCTTACAGGCTTTCATGAGCATTTCTACCAAGGTGGCCAGATCACCTTGAGTGTGTGCGGCCCGCAGCAACTGGATGAACTGGAGCAGCTCGGCAGGCAGTTCGCTAACGTGTTCGCCTATGGGGAGCGTGCTCGACAAAGCTTGCCTGCAGCCCTCCCACCGACGGGCACGGGGTGGGTGTTCACCCACCAAAACCTGCCCCCCTGTGCGGAGCAAGCGCTGGAGCTGTTGACCGCCTGCCTGAGCGACAGCAGGCCGGGCACTTGGCTGGATGCCCTGCGCCAGCGCGGCTGGCTACAAGGGTTCAAGGCACAGATGCTGTATGCCTTCGCGGGGCAAATGGTCTGGCATATCGACCTCAAACTCAGCCCGGACGCTTGCCCAGGTGAAGCACTTGCCTTGCTGCACGGTTGGTTCGGTTTCATCAGGCAACTCGACCCGGCCCAACTCAACGCCGAGTTCGGGCTGCTGCAACAGAGCCACGAGCGCAATGCCAGCCCGCTTGAGCTCGCCCGTCGCGACTGTGCAGGCCGGCCCTTTGCGGCATTGGATGCTCAAGCGCTGCATGCGCTTGGCGCATTGCTCGATGGCCTGCAGTGCACGCAGCATGGGCTATGGCAACTTCCACCGGCCGACCCTTTGCTGCTTGCCGGCTTGCCCGCCGCCACGGCCTGGCCTTTACCGGCGGCGCTAAAGGTCAGCCAGCAACTGCCCCCGATACGCCAATACGCAGCAGTTTATCTACGCTGGCAGCTACCGTCGGCACTGCGTCAGCACTTGTATAGAGTGCTCGCGCGGGCCCTGCTGCCGCTGCAGGAACGGTGCGAGCGCGCATCCTTGCAACTGCAATTCAGCGCCGCGGGCGAGCACTGGCAACTGCGCTGCGCCGGCCAGCCAGCCGCTGTGATCCGCGCTGTCGAGCATGCCATGACGTGCTTGCATTCACCCGGTAACTGGCAGCTGCCTTGCGAACAGGAACCCGCGCTGATCCCGATCAGGGCCTTGCTCAAGCAACTACCCGAGGCAGTGCTCGGCACTGCGCCAATGCCGCTGGCACCCGGCACACTTGATCAAAAGGCACTGGATGACGCCTGGCAACACAGCCAATGGCAGGGTCTTGCCGTTGGCTTCGACGCCGCCGCCCTGCTGTCTTTAGGCGCGGTGCTGCGGGGCTGCCCAGGGCATGCAGGCTCAGCACCGCCTGATCCCAGCTGGCGCGGCCATCGCTGGCACCACGCCAAGGTGCCGGGCAGCGAGCATGCATTGCTGCTGTTCTGCCCATTACCCGCCAGGCAACAAGCCTGCGGCCGCCTGCTTGCCCAGTTGCTGCAGGGCCCTGTGTACCAGCGCCTGCGGGTTGAACTGCAACTCGGCTACGCGGTTTTCAGTGCCTTTCGTCAGATAGAGGGCATCGGGGGCCTTCTGTTTGGCGTGCAATCGCCCCACGCCAGCCCAAGCGAAATTCTCGAGCATCTGCTGACTATTCTGCGTCAGGGCGTAACCCTCGACCCTGCAACCTGCCAGGCGCTGGCCGGGCAATTTGACGAGAACGCCATGCCTGACGCCGACGTCGCCGAATGGGTATGGCAGACATGTCTCGCTACACAACCCGACGATCTGCAGGCGTTACGCTGTTCTATGCTGGGGGTGCGCCAAGCTGGTCTGGACGACCTGTTACGCGGCATGCTCGACACCGATAGCGCCTGGCTGTGCCTGGCAAATGCCGCCGCACCCAATGGGTCATGGCAATGATGACAAGAGGATTGTTACGTTTTACGAAAGGGCGCTTATCGAATAATTAACCTTTCGGTACATAATTTTCTTGTAAGATAACGCTATCTCAGCCACTGGAACCTCTTGCGCGAGGTGACGCCAAACAAAGTAGCTGAACCCTCTACCTTACCCAGAAGGAGCAAAACCATGTGGACCAAACCTGCATACACTGATCTGCGTATCGGCTTCGAAGTGACCATGTACTTCGCCAGCCGCTAAGCCCTGCTTGCGTTACGACGCCTCGGCCCGCCGGGGCGTTGTCGTTTTTTGCACCAGGCTTCAGCACAGTTCGGATAGAGAGCAGCCATGTACATCCAGATTCTCGGCTCCGCCGCCGGCGGCGGCTTCCCGCAGTGGAACTGCAACTGCGTCAACTGCAAAGGCTTTCGCGATGGCAGCCTGCGCGCAACGGCGCGTACCCAGTCGTCGATAGCCCTGTCCGATGACGGTGTGCACTGGGTCCTGTGCAATGCCTCGCCAGACATCCGCGCCCAACTCCAGGCCTTCGCGCCGATGCAGCCGGCCCGCGCGCTGCGCGACACGGGCATCAACGCCATCGTCTTGCTCGACAGCCAGATCGACCACACCACCGGCCTGCTCAGCCTGCGCGAAGGCTGCCCGCACCAGGTGTGGTGCACCGACATGGTTCACCAGGACCTGAGCACCGGCTTCCCGCTGTTCAACATGCTCAGCCACTGGAACGGTGGCCTGCAGTGGAACCGCATCGAGCTCGAAGGCAGCTTCGTCATCGACGCCTGCCCCAACCTCAGGTTCACCCCCTTCCCCCTGCGTAGCGCTGCGCCGCCGTACTCGCCGCACCGCTTCGACCCACACCCGGGCGACAACCTCGGCCTGCTGGTCGAAGACACCCGCACCGGCGGCAAGCTGTTCTATGCCCCAGGCCTGGGCCAGGTCGACGAAAAGCTGCTGGCGATGATGCACGGCGCCGACTGCCTGCTGGTCGACGGCACGCTGTGGGAGGATGATGAAATGCAGCGCCGCGGTGTCGGCACCCGCACCGGCCGTGAGATGGGCCACCTGGCGCAGAACGGCCCCGGCGGCATGCTCGAGGTACTGGACGGCTTCCCGCTCCAGCGCAAGGTGCTAATCCACATCAACAACACCAACCCGATCCTCGATGAAGACTCCCCGGAGCGCGCCGAAGTACAGCGCCGCGGTGTAGAAGTCGCCTTCGACGGCATGAGCATCGAGTTGTAAGGAGGGTCGATGAGCGACGCACTGCCACTGTCGCCTGCCGAGTTCGAGCAGGCCCTGCGCGCCAAGGGCGCCTACTATCACATTCATCACCCGTACCACGTGGCGATGTACGAAGGGCGCGCTACCCGCGAGCAGATTCAGGGCTGGGTGGCCAACCGCTTCTACTACCAGGTGAACATCCCCATGAAGGATGCCGCGATCCTGGCCAACTGCCCGGACCGTGAAGTGCGCCGCGAGTGGGTCCAGCGCCTGCTCGACCACGATGGCGCTCCCGGCGAGGATGGCGGCATCGAAGCCTGGCTGCGCCTGGGCCAGGCAGTCGGGCTTGATCCCGACCAGCTGCGCTCCCAGGAGCTGGTGCTGCCCGGTGTGCGCTTTGCCGTCGACGCCTACGTCAACTTCGCCCGCCGAGCCAGCTGGCAGGAGGCCGCCAGCAGCTCGTTGACCGAGCTGTTCGCCCCGCAAATTCACCAGTCGCGGCTGGACAGCTGGCCGCAGCACTACCCGTGGATCGACCCGGCCGGCTACGAATACTTCCGTACCCGCCTGGGCCAGGCCCGGCGTGATGTGGAACACGGCCTGGCCATTACCCTGCAGCACTACACCACCCGCGACGGCCAGGAGCGTATGCTGGAAATCCTGCAGTTCAAGCTGGATATCCTTTGGAGCATGCTCGATGCCATGAGCATGGCCTACGAGCTGAACCGCCCGCCGTATCACACCGTCACCCAGCAACGGGTATGGCACAAGGGGATCGCCCTATGAGTTTTGATCGCAAGCTAGTACCGAACTGGCGCCCTGGCTACCGTTTCCAGTACGAACCGGCGCAGAAAGGCTACGTGCTGCTGTACCCCGAAGGCATGATCAAGCTCAACGACAGCGCGGCGCTGATCGGTGGCCTGATCGACGGCAAGCGCGATGTGTTGGCGATCATCGCCGAGCTCGAACAGCAATTTCCTGGTGTGCCCGAAGTCGCTGATGACATCGAGCAATTCATGGAGGTGGCCCGTGGCGAACACTGGATCACCCTCGCCTGAGGTGCCGGTCGGCCTGCCGCTGTGGCTGCTGGCCGAGCTCACCTACCGCTGCCCGCTGCAGTGCCCGTACTGCTCCAACCCCTTGGATTTCGCCCAGCAGGGCAAGGAGCTGAGCACTGAACAGTGGTTCAAGGTGATGGCCGAAGCCCGGGAGATGGGCGCAGCGCAGATCGGCTTTTCCGGCGGGGAGCCGCTGGTACGCCAGGACCTCGCCGAGCTGATCGGCGAAGCGCGGCGCCTGGGTTACTACACCAACCTGATCACCTCCGGCATTGGCCTGACCGAAGCGCGCATTGCCGCCTTCAAAAAGGCCGGCCTGGACCATATCCAGATCAGCTTCCAGGCCAGCGACGAGCAGGTCAACAACCTGCTGGCCGGCTCGAAGAAGGCCTTCGCACAGAAGCTGGAAATGGCCCGGGCGGTGAAGGCTCACGGTTACCCGATGGTGCTCAACTTCGTCACCCACCGGCACAACATCGACAAGATCGACCGTATCATCGAACTGTGCGTCGCGCTGGAAGCGGACTTTGTCGAGCTTGCCACCTGCCAGTTCTACGGCTGGGCGCACCTCAACCGCCTTGGCCTGCTGCCAACCCGCGAGCAACTCGAACGTGCCGAGCGCATCACCAACGAGTACCGCGCCAAACTCAAGGCCGCCGGCAACCCGTGCAAGCTGATCTTCGTTACCCCCGATTACTATGAAGAGCGCCCCAAGGCCTGCATGAACGGCTGGGGCAGCCTGTTCCTGACCATCACCCCGGACGGCACCGCTCTGCCTTGCCATGGCGCGCGCCAGTTGCCCGTGCAGTTCCCCAATGTGCGCGACCACGACCTGCACCACATCTGGTACGACTCGTTCGGCTTCAACCGTTTCCGTGGTTACGACTGGATGCCCGAGCCCTGCCGCTCGTGCGACGAAAAAGAGAAGGACTTCGGTGGCTGCCGCTGCCAGGCCTTCATGCTCACCGGCGATGCCAGCAACGCCGACCCGGTGTGCGCCAAGTCGGCTGACCACGGCATCATCCTCAAGGCCCGCGAGGAGGCAGAGACTGCAAACCTCGCCATCGAAGAGATGACCTTCCGTAATGAGCGCAACTCCCGTGTCATCGCCCGCGGCTGAACTCACTGCCGCCCAGGCGGTAGCCGCCGGCACCGACTTTGCCGAACTCAAGGCAGGCACCATGGGCCTGTTCTGGAACGAATTCCGCCCCGCCGATGGCGCCTGTCGGGTCTGGCACTGGCGTGACCAGCAGGCCCGCTGCCTCACGCCCGATGGCTTCAGCGTGCGCAGCCGGGTGTACGAATACGGGGGTGGCAGCTTCTGCCTGAGTGATGACGGGATCATCTTCGTCAACGAGAAGGATCAGCAGGTCTACCGCCAAGGGCTGGACCCAACACCACCATTACCCTTGACCCACAATGAACAGTGCCGCTACGGCGACCTGCAATGGCATGAGGGCCAGGTACTGGCGGTCGAGGAGCGCCATGGCGAGGGTGTCGAGCATCGCCTGGTGGCCTTGGTCGAAGGCAGTGCTGAAGTACTCGCTGAGGGTGCTGATTTTTATGCATCGCCGACGATCAGTGCCGATGGCCAACGCCTCGCCTGGGTCGAATGGGATCGCCCCGCTCAGCCCTGGACGGTCACCCGGCTGATGTGTCGCGCACGGCAAAGCGACGGTAGCTGGGGCGCGGCACGCTGCATCGCGGCGCACGACGAGTCCCTGCAACAACCGCGCTTCGACGCGCAGGGGCGCCTGTACTGCCTGTCCGACCGCAATGGCTTCTGGCAACCCTGGGGCGAGCTCGATGGCGGTTGGCAGCCGTTGCCCGCCAAACCTGCAGACCACGCCGCCGCGCCCTGGCAACTGGGTACCTGCACCTGGCTGGCCCTTGGGCCGCAAAGCTATCTGGCAAGCTGGTTCGAAGGGGGCTTCGGGCAACTGGGGCTGCGTAATGTCGACGGCCAGGTGGAACGTTTCGCCAGCGCCTATAGCCGCTTTCGCAACCTTGCCATGGATGCCGAGTACATCTATGCCATCGCCGCCTCGCCGATCAGCCCGCCAGCGGTCATTGCCATCGACCGGACCAACCACGAGGTGCACATTCTGGCAGGGGGCGCCGAGCTGCTGCCGGCCGAGTGCATAAGCCTGCCGCAGTCGATGCTCTACGAAAGCGCTGGCGCGTTTGCCCGCGGGTTCTTCTACCCGGCTGTGGGTGCCAAAAGCCCCACGCCGTTGGTGGTGTTCATCCACGGCGGCCCGACCTCCGCTTGCTATCCGGTGCTCGACCCACGCATCCAGTACTGGACCCAACGCGGCTTCGCCGTCGCCGACCTGAACTACCGGGGCAGCACCGGCTATGGCCGCGAGTATCGCCAGGCACTGCATTTGAGCTGGGGCGAAAGCGACGTGCAGGATGCCTGCGCGGCGGTCCAGCACCTGGCCGAACGTGGCTTGATCGATGCCGGCAAAGCCTTCATTCGCGGTGGCAGTGCCGGCGGTTACACCACCCTTTGCGCCTTGGCTTTCGGTGATGTATTTCGCGCCGGTGCCAGCCTTTACGGGGTCAGCGATCCGGTTGCATTGGGCCGTGCCACGCACAAGTTCGAAGGCGACTACCTGGACTGGCTGATCGGCGACCCGCAACAGGATGCCGAGCGCTACCGCCAACGCACGCCGCTGTTGCATGCCGCGCAGATCAATGTACCGGTGATTTTCTTCCAGGGTGAACTGGATGCGGTGGTGGTGCCGGAACAGACACGCTCAATGCTGGACGCATTGAAGTTGAATGGCATCGAAGCCGTGGGGCATTTCTATGCCGGGGAGCGGCATGGGTTCCGCAAGGCCGAGAACTTGGCGCATGCACTGGAAGAAGAATGGAAGTTCTATTGCCGGGTGCTGGGTGAATAACAGGCCGGGGCCGCGTTGCGGCCCCGGCAGTTTCACCGCTTGGCGATGATGTACACCGCATGCACGATGCCTGGAATGTAACCCAGCAAGGTCAGCAGGATATTCAGCCAGAATGCCCCGCCGAACCCCACTTGCAGAAACACGCCCAGCGGCGGCAGAAGGATGGCGATGATGATGCGAATGAAGTCCATGCGTGTCTCTCCTGAAAGGGTCTAAACAGAGACTAGCTGGGCATCACAGAGGTTCCACAGGTAAGCGCCAGGCAAAAAAAACGCCCCGGGCCAAATGAAACAGGCCAGGGGCGATGCGCAGAAACGCCAGACGGTTCGTAGAATTCGTTACGCCGATACTTCGCGGCGGGCATGCTGCTGCGCATGCAAGCGGGAAAAGGCCCGGGCCAGGCGCAGCAGCATTTCATCGATGTTGCCTTTGCTCACGGTCAGCGCAGGCGAAAAGCGCACCACATCCACCTGCGGCGCATTGAGCAGCAGTCCCTCATGCAAGGCTGCCTGCACCAGGTCCTTGGCCAGGTGCTCCTGCAACTGCAAAGCCCACAGCAGGCCTTGGCCACGCACTTCGCCTTGGCCGTAGCGGCCAGCCAGCCGGCTCAAGCCATCGCGCAGGTGCCGCCCGCTGTCTTGAACCTGCTCGAAGAAGCCCGGCTCCAGCACGGTATCCAGCACGGCCAGGCCAGCAGCGCTCATCAGCGCATTGCCATGGTGGCTGCCTTCCAGTTCGCCCGGCTCGGCGCAGCAGGCAGTACCGCGGGCAAGCAAGGCTGCCAGCGGAACGCCACCACCCAGGCCCTTGCCCAAGGTGATGATGTCGGCGCGCACACCATAGGTTTCTTCGGCCAGCAGCGCGCCGCAGCGGCCAATGCCGGTCTGTACTTCGTCAAGGATCAGGAGGATGCCCAGTTCGCGGCACAGCTTCTCGACGCCTTGCAGGTAGTCCCGGGTAGCGGGAATGACCCCGGCTTCACCTTGAATGGGCTCCAGCATGATCGCCACGGTGCGCGAGTCCACTTCGGCATGCAGCGCCGCCAGGTCGTTGAACGGCACCTTGCTGAAACCCGGTAGCCCCGGCTCGCAGCGGTTGCAGGGCAGCGGGTCGGATGCCGACAAGGCGCCCAGGCTGCGGCCATGGCAGCCCTGGCTGGCGGTGATGATGTGATAGGCGCCGCCGCGGTGCAGCTGGCCCCACTTGCGCGCCAGCTTGATCGCGCCTTCGCAGGCCTCGGCACCACTGTTGAGCAAGTACGCCTGCTCGCTGCCCGTGCTCTGGCACAGCCGGTTGACCAGCGCCAGCAGGCCCCGGCTGTGAAAACCTGCCCCTGGGTTGATCAGCGCCTGGGCCTGGTTGCCCAGCGCCTTTACCAGCACCCCAGGGCTGTGGCCGAGGCTGTTGACCGCACAACCCTGGGTGAAATCCAGGTAGGCGTGCCCTTCGTCGTCCCACAACCAGGAACCTTGACCACGCACGAACACTTGGGCGGCACGTTCGGTGCTCGGCATCAGGCGCTCGCGTGACAGCAGCGGCGCGTCCGCCACAGGCACCGGGGCGCGCTTGGGCTCGGCCAATTCGGCAGGGGCCGAGCGGCGCAGGTTGAACAGGTTCATCGGGGCTCCAGCCAGGCACGGTAAGGGGGGCCAGCATCCGGTCTTTGCGCCGGCGCTTGATATTTTGTCTTGCCTATCAAAAGTGTTTTTCAAACGGAGTAACAATGCGCTGATTGACTGCTGTAACCCGTTGGAATACGGCGATAGACTAGGCTTCGGCGGCGCATGCGGCCATTCCGTTTTTCCAGCTTTTTCGATAAGTGTTACTTATGGATTTTCGCCAACTGCGTTATTTCGTCGCGGTGTATGAAGAAGGCCATGTCGGCCGGGCGGCCGAGCGCCTGTCGTTGTCCCAGCCAGCGCTCTCGCAACAGATCCGCCAACTGGAGCACAGCCTCGACCTGAGCCTGTTCGAGCGCAGCAACAAGCGCCTGCTGCCCACCCTGGCCGCCCACACTTTGTACAACCATGCCCTGCCCCTGCTTGACGGCTTGCAGCGCGCCCATGAGGCGATGCGCAACTTCAAGGGCCAGTCGCTACGCACATTGGCCATCGGCGTGCTGCAGACGGTGCGCCCGAGCCTGGTGCCGCAGTTGCTGGAACGGGTGCGCAAAGCCCAACCGCACCTTGTGGTGCAGATCTATGAGTTGTCAGGGCTGGAAATCGAGCGGCGCCTGCTCAATGGCAACCTCGACATCGGTATCAGCTACCTGCCGCCGCGCCAGCCGGGGCTGCATGGATTGCTGCTGTACGAAGACGAACTGCAGTTGGTCATCCCGGACACTCATCCCTTGAAGGATTTCAAGAAGGTGTCGATCAGGCAGGCTGCAGAGTTGCCGATGCTGATGCTCGGCGAGGAATTCCAGATCCGCCAGATCTGGAAGGAACAGTTGGCCAGCCAGGGGCGTCGGCCGCAGGTTCAAGCGGAAATGAACAATATGGGCGGCATTCTCGACAGCCTGGGCCACACTGCGCTGGCCACTATCTTGCCTGGCCGGGCCAAGGATGCCGCCGAAGATGACCAGGGTTTGCTGTGGAAGCCATTGAGCGAACCGCGCGTGCCACTGAAAGTGGGCCTGGTGTTCCGCGACGCTCAGCGTCAACAGGCATCGGTGGAGTTGCTGCGCACGCTGCTCGAGGAGGAGACTGACGCCAGGCAACTGAGCGCCTCGCCACTGGATGTGCTTGGCTGAAAAAAACGCGCACAAAGAAAACCCCGCCTAAGCGGGGTTTTCCAGACTGTTTCCCTGTGACATCCCTATCGCCCCGCCATCCTGGCAGGAAATCCTTCGTGTCCCTGTTCTGTCCTTTGCGCTTCCTGCGCAACGTCCATGTAGAAATAGTAGCTATGGATCCAATCTGATACCAGTGGCGAAAAGTCACCGCGTCACGTAGGAAAATGCTTACAGGCAATATGGTGGCATATCAAAACTGCTCGGCGTCCAGCAAGTACAACGACTCGCTGCCTGCCTTCACCGAAGCCACCAGCGAATCCACCCGTGGCAACAGGCGCGCAAAGTAGAACCGGGCGGTGCCCAGCTTGGCAGAATAGAACGCCTCATCGCCCTCACCGGCCTTGGCAGCACGCGTCATCAACGCCCACATGTAGGCATATGCCACATAGCCAAAGGCGTGCAGGTACTCCACCGATGCCGCACCGATCTCGTTCGGGTTGCCCTTGGCCTGTTGCAGCACCCACTCGGTCAGCCCGTCGAGCTGGTCGAGGTAAGCCCCCAGCGGCTTGGCAAACTCATCGAGTTCTCCATGCGCAGTGGCAATGAACTGGCGAACCTCGTCGGAAAACACCTTGTAGTAAGCGCCACCGCTGGCCACCACCTTGCGCCCCATCAGGTCCAGGGCCTGGATACCGTTGGTGCCTTCGTAGATCTGGGTAATGCGCACGTCGCGCACCAGCTGCTCCTGGCCCCACTCGCGGATGTAGCCATGGCCACCGAACACCTGCTGGCCATGCACCGCGCACTCCAGGCCCAGATCGGTGAGGAACGCCTTCGCCACCGGGGTCAGCAGCGCCACCAGCTCTTCACTGCGCTTGCGCGTGGCGGGCTCCTCGCTGTACTTGGCGCTGTCCAGTTGCATGGCCACGTAGGTGGAGAATGCACGGCCACCTTCAATCAACGCTTTCATGGTCAGCAACATGCGGCGCACATCGGGGTGGACGATGATCGGGTCGGCAGCCTTGTCCTTGGCTTGCGGGCCGGTGGGGGCGCGGCTTTGCAGGCGGTCCCGTGCGTACTCGACGGCGTTCTGGTACGAGCGCTCGGCCGTGGCCAGGCCCTGAATACCCACACCAAGGCGCTCGTAGTTCATCATGGTGAACATCGCCGCCAGGCCTTTATTCGGCTCGCCGACGATGTAACCGACGGCGTCGTCGAAGTTCATCACGCAGGTCGCCGAGGCCTGAATGCCCATCTTGTGCTCGATCGAGCCACAGGTAGCCGGGTTGCGCGCACCGAGGCTGCCGTCATCGTTGACCATGAACTTCGGCACCAGGAACAGCGAGATACCCTTGGGCCCGGCCGGTGCGTCCGGCAGCTTGGCCAGCACCAAATGGATGATGTTCTCGGTAAGGTCGTGCTCGCCACCGGTGATGAAAATCTTCGTGCCGCTGACCTTGTAGCTGCCATCGGCCTGGGGCTCGGCCTTGGTGCGGATGATCCCCAGGTCGGTGCCGGCATGCGGCTCGGTCAGGCACATGGAGCCGGCCCACACGCCGGCGTACATGTTCGGCAGGTACTTTTCCTTCAGTGCCTCGCTGGCATGGGCATTGATCGACAGGCAGGCGCCGGCGGTCAGCATCGGGTAAAGGCCGAAGGCCAGGCTCGACGCGTTGACCATTTCTTCAACCTGGGCGGAGATTGCCTTGGGCATGCCCATGCCACCGAACAGCGGGTCGCCGCCCACGCCCACCCAGCCGCCTTCGGCGTAGGTGTTGTAGGCCTCGATAAAGCCCGCTGGCGTGCGCACTGCGCCGTTGTCCCAGTGGCAGCCCTCTTCGTCAGCCGCGCGGCTGAGCGGGGCGATGGACTTGCTGGTGACTTTGCCAGCCTCTTCAAGTACGGCAATGGCCGTCTCGGCATCGACTGCCTCGGCCAGCTCGGGCAGTTGCGCCCACAGTTCTGCCACGTTGAAGACTTCATTCAGAACGAAGCGCATGTCGCGCAGCGGCGCTTTATAGTCAGCCATGACAACCTCTCGCTAGTCGGGTCGGGGCGGTCTCCAGGGACCGCGGCACGGGGTTGAATCCAGTGTAACCGAACAACTTTTGCGAGACATAGGGTCATCACGCGACCATGTAGTCAATTACGGTCACGCGGTACGTACCGCCCCGCGCCGTGATTGTTGCCCATGAACCATGACACAGTTGCGCCCAGCACCCTTGGCGCTGTACAGCGCCTGGTCGGCGCACTTGAGCACTTCTTCGGGGTTGCGGTGCTCGGCCAGGCGTTCGGCGACGCCGATGCTGATGGTCACCGACACGGTGCCACTGGCACTGCCACTGCGCCGCTGGCGGCCGGCGGAGTCATCCTGCGGGCGATTGTTCTGGTCACGCAGGTGCATGGTGTAATTGGCGATCATCTCGCGCACCGCTTCCACATGGGGCACGCATTCTTCGGCCGTCTTGCCGGCGAATACCAAGGCAAATTCTTCGCCGCCATAGCGGTAGGCGCGGCCACCGCCGGTCACCTTGGCCAGCCGGCTGGCCACCAGGCGCAGCACCTGGTCACCGACGTCATGGCCATGGGTGTCGTTGAATTTCTTGAAGTGGTCCACATCGGTCATGGCAATCACGTAGTTGCGCCCCAAGCGCTGCATGCGCTCATTCAGCGCGCGACGCCCGGGCAAGCCAGTCAACTCATCGCGAAACGCCATCTGGTAGGCCTCGTGGGAAACCGCCGCAGCGATCATCAGCATCACCTGGCTGCACATGATGTTCAGCGTGAAAGGCAGGATGAACGTCTTGGGCAGCATCCAGAAGATGCCGATCAAGCCGATGATCTGCGCCGCGTGCAAGGGCCTGGGCTCGCGCAGGTATTGCACCACCAGCAAGATGAATACCCCCATGAACAACGGGTAGACCATCTGGATCAGGCTCATCCACTGGCCATGCAGCGACGGCCAGCGGATTTCCGCCAGCCACCCCAGCAACGCGTCGGGAAAACTCTGCTCAAGGGCCACGGCCACGCTACCGACGGCGAACAGCACGGCAAAGCGGGCGAGCAGGTCCTGGGCCAGGTGGGTACGCTCTTGCCAGGCGCCGAACAGCCCGTACAACGCGGGCAACAGCAGGCACACCAGGTGGAAGATTACCGCGGCGTCCTCGCGCACGCGGCCGTTGTCGCGGTAGTAGTCAGTTTGGGTATCGAGCAGAAAGTAGGCAATGTACACCGCGACCATCAGAAACAGCTCGCGCTGGCGCCGATACACAGCGCAATAGGCGCCGCCCAGCAGCAGGACCAAGGTGGGCAAGACGTTGAAAAGTGACGTGAAGAAGACGCTGAGGTCTCTTACGTAAGCCGCCGCAAGCCCTGCCAGCAATAGAATCAGCGAAGGCAGGAAGTGGCTCGCGCGTACAGCGTTTAAACGAAACAAGGGTAATCTCCGACCCGGCAGATCAATAATGGCATTGTGCCTTTACTTCATCGGCAGCGCACATGAATTGATGAATACACCGGTGTGTTAACGGCAGCGGGGGCGGAGGGCTTGAGCTTTTCTTGTAACCGGTTTTTGGGGCCGCTACGCGCCCCATCGCCGGCAAGCCGGCTCCCACAATGTCCGCGGCGCTGCAAAACCTGTGGGCGCCGGCTTGCCAGCGATGGAGCGCGAAGCGGCCCTCAAAAACGCGAAAACCCGCCTGCCGACAAGGCAGACGGGTTTTCGACGGGCTGAAGGCTTAGATCGACAGACCGAAGTCTTCTTCTTTCATCGCCATCAGGTTGCCGGCACCGGACAACATGGTTGCCACGTGAGTGCGGGTGCGCGGCAGGATACGCTGGAAGTAGAAACGCGCAGTCTGCAGTTTGGCGGCGTAGAACGCCTCTTCGGAAGTACCGGCAGCCAGCTTCTCCGCGGCCAGGCGGGCGATGTCGGCCCAGAAGTAAGCCAGGCACGCATAACCCGAGTACATCAGGTAATCCACCGAAGCGGCGCCCACTTCCTCGCGGTCCTTCATGGCAGCCATGCCCACTTTCATGGTCAGCTCGCCCCACTCCTTGTTGATCGCAGCCAGCGGCTCGACGAACTCCTTGATCGCCTCGACACCTTCCTGCGCCTGGCAGAACTTGTGCACGATCTTGGTGAAGCCCTTGAGCGCTTCGCCTTGGGTCATCAGCACTTTACGGCCGAGCAGGTCGAGCGCCTGGATGCCGGTGGTGCCTTCGTACAGCATGGAGATACGGCTGTCGCGCACGTTCTGCTCCATGCCCCACTCGGCGATGAAGCCGTGGCCACCGTAGATCTGCACACCGTGGTTGGCCGACTCGAAGCCGACTTCGGTCATGAAGGCCTTGGCGATCGGGGTGAGGAAGGCCAAGAGGGCGTCGGCCTTCTTGCGCTCTTCCTCGTCCTGGCTGTACTTGACGATGTCCACCTGCTTGGCAGTGAAGTAGACCATGGCGCGGTTGCCTTCGGCGAAGGCCTTCATGGTCAGCAACATGCGGCGCACGTCCGGGTGCACGATGATCGGGTCGGCAGCCTTGTCGGGCGCTTTAGGGCCGGTGAGCGAGCGCATCTGCAGGCGATCACGGGCGTACTTCAGGCCACCCTGGAAAGCCACCTCGGCATGCGCCAGGCCTTGCAGCGCCGTGCCCAGGCGAGCGGTGTTCATGAAGGTGAACATGCAATTCAGGCCCTTGTTGGCTGGGCCGATCAGGTAGCCGGTGGCGCTGTCGAAGTTCATCACGCAGGTCGCGTTGCCATGGATGCCCATCTTGTGTTCCAGCGAGCCGCAGCTCACACCGTTGCGCTCACCTACGCCGCCTTCGGCGTTGGGCAGGAACTTCGGCACGATGAACAGCGAAATGCCTTTGGTGCCGGCCGGGGCATCGGGCAGGCGGGCCAGAACGATATGGACGATGTTGCCGGCCATGTCGTGCTCACCGGCAGAGATGAAGATCTTGGTGCCCGACACTTTGTACGAACCGTCGGCCTGCGGCTCGGCCTTGGTGCGCAGCATGCCAAGGTCGGTGCCGCAGTGCGGCTCGGTCAGGCACATGGTGCCGGTCCACTCGCCGCTGACCAGCTTGGTCAGGTAGGTGTGCTGCTGCTCCTCGGTGCCGTGCGCCGAAATGGTGTTCATCGCGCCATGGGACAGGCCTGGGTACATGCCCCACGACCAGTTCGCCTCACCCACCATCTCGCTCAGGGCCAGGCCCAGCGACTCGGGCAGGCCTTGGCCGCCATGGGCAACGTCATGCGCCAGGCTCGGCCAGCCGCCTTCGACGAACTGCTCGTAGGCTTCCTTGAAGCCGGTCGGGGTCTTAACGCCGGACTCGCTCCAGGTACAGCCTTCCAGGTCACCGACACGGTTCAGCGGGGCCAGCACCTGCTCACAGAATTTCGCGCCTTCTTCGAGGATCGCGTCGACCATGTCGGGCGTCGCGTCCTGGCAACCCGGCAGGCTCTGATAGTGCGCCTCATAGCCGAGCAGCTCGTCGCGAACGAAGCGAATATCACGCAAGGGGGCTTTGTAATCAGGCATTGCGATGAACCTCTGTGATGAGTCCGGTGGGGAGACCGCTGATACCGACCAGCTCTTGCCGGCTTTCGGTCAAACAGTTGTTTGAAACTTACGTTTAGCACTGACCGATGTCAAGGAGGGACTATGGTGCCATTTATGCCGCGAAAGATGGCATTTACGCCATCGGCCTTTTTCGAGGCCATTTACGACTGTGGGAGCGGCCTCGCCCCGCGAATGCGTCAGCCCGGAACAGATTGCCTGTTCTGACACATTCGCGGGGCAAGCCCGCTCCCACAGAGGTTGCAGCGTGATAAGTCGATATCAGGCGTAGGTGTCGATGAACCGACCGAGCATTTCGTCGGAAGCCTTGGCGACCTTCGCACCCAATTCGACTTCGGTTTTGCCCAGCGACAGTTGCACAGTGCTGGTGGCGAGGTCCATCTGCTGGCTGCGATCGACCGCGCGCAGGCGCTCGGCCTGATAGTCGCTCGACTGGCTGGTGGCGGCGCGCTCGACACTGTTGTTGGCGATCTGGCTGGCCGCCTGGTCGATGCGGTTGTGCCCGCTCTGGATGGCGCTGAGGCCCGCGTAGTACGCGGAGCTACCGGTGATTTCCATGTCAGGACTCCAATGACGCTGGATGTGATCAGTGGCAATTAAAGCAGGCCAGGGCACAAAAGACCCGTTTAAATCCCTAATAGCTCAGTGCCAGCCAATAGACATGAGGCATGCTGCCTCAGTCCAGCAAGTCCAGTTGCAGGTGTTCGGCCACCGCATCGGCCGTCGCCACCTTGAGTTTGGGCACACGCCCCAGGCACGGCGCGGGCAGCCGCTCGGCCAGGCTGGCCAGGTTCTCCTCCAGCCGCGCAGTACGCGGCTCGATGATATTGGCCACCCACCCCGCGAGCTGCAGGCCATCACGGGCGATCGCTTCCGCGCTGAGCAAGGCGTGGTTGATGCAACCAAGGCGCACGCCCACCACCAGGATCACCGGCAGTTTCAGGGCAATCGCCAGGTCGGACAGGTTGGCGTGATCGGAAAGCGGTACGCGCCAGCCACCTGCACCTTCGACCAAGGTGAAATCCGCATCCTGGTCCAGCACATGGCGCATGGCCTTCAGCAAGGCCGGCACTTCCAGTGCAACACCCGCCTCGCGCGCGGCCACATGCGGCGCGATGGCAGGTTCGAAGGCGAAGGGGTTGACCGCTTCATAGCCCAGCTTGACCGAGCTTTCGTCGATCAGCGCCAGAGCATCTGCGTTGCGCAGCCCTTTGGCAGTTGCGCTACAACCGGACGCCACCGGCTTCGCACCCAGCGTACTCAGGCCCTGCAGCCGTGCTGCATGCAACAGCCCGGCAGCAATGGTGGTCTTGCCGACATCGGTATCGGTCCCCGCGATGAAATAGGCCTGGCTCATGTCGCTCCTCTTACGCCTGTGGCTTGCGCAACACACCATAGACCACCTGATAGGTGGCTGGCAGCCCTTGCGGTTGACGGAATGCTTCGTAAGCCTGCAACAGCCCCTGCATACGGGCGCGGCCAGTCAGGCCTGATGGCCGCCCGGGGTTGAGATTGTGCGCACCAAGGGCCTTGAGTTCGTGGGTCAGGCCGCGGACATGCGGGTAGTGCAGCACATGTGCCTGCTGCTGCAGGCAGAGTTGTTCCAGGCCACTTGCCGCGCACAGGCGCTGGTAGTCCTCGAAGCGGCGGAAGCGATTGACGTGCACCATGCCATCCACGGCCTGCCAACTGGCACGCAGCTCATCGAGGGTGCCGACACACAGGCTGCTGAAGGCCAGCACGCCACCTGGGCGCAATACCCGCCGGACTTCTTCCAGCACGCTGGCGAACTGCCCGCACCACTGAACCGCCAGGCTGGAGAACACCAGGTCGACGCTATCATCGGCCAGCGGCAGGCGCTCGGCATCGCCCGCTACGTAATACTGCGCCCCGCCCCGCTCGCCACGGGCATGGCGCAACATGCCTTCGGCAATGTCCACAGCCAAACCACTGGCGGGTGCGAAGCGCTCGGCCAGCACGCGGCTGAAATAGCCGGTGCCACTGCCCAGGTCGAGCCAGCGTGATGGCGCCAGTTCGTCCGGCAGCTGCTGCAACAGGCTCACGCCCACCGCACGCTGCAGGGCTGCCACACTGTCGTAGCTGGCCGCTGCACGGGAAAACGAAGCCGCTACCTGGCGCTTGTCCGGCAGTGCGCCGGGCAGGGTTGGACGGGAAAGGTCAGTCATCGCCACTCTCATGCAGGAAAATCTTGATGCCCGCCGCCAGCTCCTGTGGGTACTCCAGCAGGAAGGCGTGGGAACTGTCTTCAACCAGCCCGACCTCCACGTCGGGTAGCAACTCGCTCAGCGCTTTCGCCGCCTCGGCCGGGACCAACGCATCGCTGCCAGCGAACAAGTGCAGTTGCGGCCCCCCATAGGCCTGCAGTGCCTCACGGGTATCCAACTGGGCCAATACTTCCAGCCCGTTGGCAAGGTAAAGCGGGTCTGTCTCCGGCACACCAACGCCCAGTTGGCGCAGCAGGGTGCGCGGTTGCTGGGCGCCGTCGCTGCACAAGCTGCGAAAGCGCTTGAGGGTCACGGAGGTATGGCTGCGGCACCCATCCAGGAAGGTCCCAAAGGTGTCATTGGCCATGCCGTATGGCCAATCGGCACGGGCCACGAAGCTTGGGTTGCTGGCCAAGGTCAACAGCCCGCAACAATGGTCGCCGCGCTTGCGCGCAAGTTCGCTGGCGAGCATGCCGCCCAGCGACCAGCCGCCCAGCCAGGTATCGCTGGGCAACGTGCGGTCAAGGTGGTCGACCCAAGCCTGAACATCGGCTTCGGCCAGCTCCGGCAGGGGCATCAGCTCGACCTGCAGGCGGGCGTCCTGGGCGCGCAGGCTGGCCGCCAGCGGCTCCAGGGCCGCAGTACCCAGCCCCCAGCCCGGTAAAAGGATCAGTCGGTTACGCATCGGCGGCCTCCAGCTGTGGATAACACTCGGCCAATGCATTCAACAATAGCTGCACCTGCGCCTCGCTGTGCGCGGCGCTCAAGGTAACCCGCAAGCGTGCGCTGCCGGCAGGCACGGTGGGCGGGCGAATGGCGGTAACCAGCAGGCCACGTTCGCGCAACATCTGTGACAGCCGCAGCGCCTGTGCGCTGTCGCCAATCAGGATGGGCTGGATCGGCGTCGGGCTGTCCACCAGCGTCAGGCCGATCGCTTCGGCACCCAGGCGGAACTGGCGGATCAACGCGCCCAGGTGCTCACGGCGCCAGGTTTCGCTGCGCAGCAGTTGCAGGCTCTTGAGTGTCGCGCAAGCCAGAGCCGGTGGCTGACTGGTGGTGTAGATGTAGGGCCGGGCAAACTGCACCAGGGCTTCGATCAGCTCCTCGCTGCCGGCGACAAAAGCACCCGCCGTACCGCAGGCCTTGCCCAGCGTGCCGATCAGCACAGGCACGTCTTCGATGCCCAGGCCGAAGTGCTCGACGATACCCCCGCCCTGTGCTCCCAAGGTGCCCAGGCCGTGTGCATCGTCGACCATCAACCAGGCGCCGCGAGCCCGCGCGACCTCGGCCAGTGCGGGCAAGTCGGCAAGGTCGCCGTCCATGCTGAACACGCCGTCCGTGACCACCAAGGTATTGCCGGTGGCTTTGTCCAGGCGCTTGGCCAGGCTGGCCGCATCGTTGTGCAGGTAACGATTGAAGCGGGCACCGCTGAGCAAACCGCCGTCCAGCAGCGAGGCGTGATTCAGGCGGTCCTGCAGCACCGTGTCGCCCTGCCCCACCAGCGCGGTAATAGCGCCAAGGTTGGCCATGTAGCCGGTGGAAAACAGCAGCGCCCGGGGGCGGCCGGTCAACTCGGCGAGCGCTTCTTCCACCTGGTGGTGAGGGGTGCTGTGGCCGATGACCAGATGCGAAGCGCCGCCGCCTACCCCCCAGCGCTCGGCACCCGCCTGCCAGGCGGCGATCACCTCGGGGTGGTTGGCCAGGCCCAGGTAGTCATTGCTGCAGAAGGCCAGCAATGGCTGGCCATCGACCACCACGTGCGGCCCTTGCGGGCTTTGAAGCAGTGGCCGCTGCCGGTAGAGGTCTGCGGCGCGCCGTTCGGCCAGGCGCGCCGCCAGATCAAAGGCCATGTCAGGCAGACGCGGCGTTATAGAACAGCTCGCTGCTGCGTTGCTCGACCAGCGCCTGCTCGATGGCGGCCTGGTGCACTTCGTCGGCATGCTCTTCGCGCGCTTCGGGCTTGATGCCCAGGCGAGCGAACAGCTGCATATCCTTGTCGGCCTGCGGGTTGGCGGTGGTCAGCAGTTTTTCACCGTAGAAAATCGAGTTGGCGCCGGCCATGAAGGCCAGGGCCTGCATCTGCTCGTTCATCTGCTCGCGGCCAGCGGACAGACGCACGTGCGACTTGGGCATCAGCAACCGCGCGACCGCCAGCATGCGGATGAAGTCGAACGGGTCGACGTCTTCTTCATCAGCCAGCGGCGTACCGGCCACCTTCACCAGCATGTTGATCGGCACCGATTCCGGGTGCTCGGGCAGGTTGGCCAGCTGGATCAGCAGGCCCGCGCGGTCGTCCAGCGACTCGCCCATGCCGAGGATGCCACCGGAGCAGATCTTCATGCCGGCATCACGCACATAGGCCAGGGTCTGCAGGCGCTCGCTATAGGTGCGGGTGGTAATGATGCTGCCGTAGAACTCCGGCGAGGTGTCGAGGTTGTGGTTGTAGTAGTCGAGGCCAGCCTGGGCCAGGGCCTGGGTCTGATCCTGATCGAGCTTGCCGAGGGTCATGCAGGTTTCCAGGCCCATGGCCTTGACCCCTTTGACCATCTCCAGCACGTAAGGCATGTCTTTTGCCGATGGGTGCTTCCAGGCCGCGCCCATGCAGAAGCGGGTCGACCCGATGGCCTTGGCCCTTGCAGCCTCCTCCAGCACCTTCTGCACTTCCATCAGCTTCTGTTTTTCCAGCCCGGTGTTGTAGTGGCCAGACTGCGGACAATATTTGCAATCTTCCGGGCAGGCTCCGGTCTTGATCGACAGCAATGTCGAAACCTGCACGCGGTTGGGGTCGAAATGCGCGCGATGCACGGTCTGCGCCTGGAACAGCAAGTCATTGAACGGTTGCTGGAACAGTGCCTTGACCTCGGCCAGTGTCCAGTCGTGACGTGTTGTTGCAGTTGTGCTGGCGCTCATCGGCGTTTCCTTGTTTAGGCTGTAGCTGGCGCCGGGACAGGAATGCCCACCAGCGCATCACGGATAGCTCGCATAGTCATGGAAGGCCTATGAACTGTCAACCTTGGTTAAAAGCACTGGTTTACAAGTGTATAGATATTAACCACTCCTGCTCGCTGTGCGATGAGCTGGCCGAACAGCCCTACCCTTTGTGCGTAGCCTGCGAGCAGGAGCTGCCGTGGTTGAGTGAATACTGCCTGCGCTGTGCGCTGCCGCTACCCATGGGCGGGCTCACCTGCGGCCAGTGCAGCCGCCGCGCGCCGGCCTTTGAGCAGGTCGTCGCGCTTTGGCATTACGGCTTCCCCGTGGATACGCTGATCAGCCGTTTCAAGCACAACCGCCAATGGCCGCTGGGCCGTTTGATGGCCGAAATGTTGAGTTCTGGCCTGCAGCATCGCTATGCCGAAGGGCTGGCCAGGCCTGACCTGCTGTTACCAGTACCCCTGGCCAGGCGTCGACAGCGTGAGCGCGGCTTCAACCAGGCCGGCCTGTTGGCGCGCTGGCTGTCGAAGCGCCTGGCAATCGCCCTCAACGAACGTTTGCTGCAGCGCACCCGCGAGACACCGGCGCAGCAAAGCCTGGATGCCAAGGCGCGTCGGCGTAACTTGCAGCGGGCATTTGCCCTGGTCGACGAGGGCGTTGTCGAGGGCCTGCACGTGGCCGTGGTCGATGACGTACTGACCACCGGGGCCACCGCACAGGCCATTGCCGCACTGCTGCGCGGGGCCGGTGCGCGGCAGGTCGATGTGTATTGCCTGGCACGCACGGCAAAACCGGGGCAAGCTTGACGGGTCAGTCCCAGATAGGCGCCATCATGTCCTTGCCCGCTCTGCTCACCCAGCACATCGCCCGCCGCCCGCAACGCATCGCCCTGCTTCAGCACATCGCCGAGCAAGGCTCGATCACCCGCGCCGCCAAAGCCGCCAGCATCAGCTACAAAGCGGCCTGGGATGCCATCGACGAGCTCAACAACCTGGCCAGCCAGCCTCTGGTCGAGCGCAGCACCGGCGGGCGTGGGGGCGGCGGCGCACGCTTGTCGGTCGAAGGCGAACGCGTGCTGCGCCTTTATCAACGCCTGCAAACACTGCAGGCGCAAATCCTTGAAGCCGCCGAAGAGTCCAGCGACCTCGACCTGCTCGGGCGCCTGATGCTGCGTACCAGCGCGCGCAATCAGCTGCAGGGCAAGGTCAGCGGCCTGCGCCGTGAAGGCCGGCATGATTGCGTGAGCCTGGCGCTGGGCGGTGGCCTGCAGATCGAGGCGCTGATTACCCACGACAGCACCGCACGCCTGGAGCTGACCCTGGGTACAACGGTGGTGGCGCTGCTCAAGGCCGGGTGGGTTCAGCTGCTTGGGGCAGATAATGTGCCGGAGCCAGGCAGTAACTACCTCCCGGTCTGCATTGAAGAACTGCTGGCGGATGAAAGCGGCCAGAGCGAGCTGCGATTGGCGCTGGGCAACGGCCAGACGTTGTGCGCACTTGCCGACACCGACTGGCTGGCCCAGCAGGGCCTGAAGGCGGGTACCGAGGCCAGGGTGCAGTTTCACCCGTCCTTCGTCCTGCTGGGCGTGCCGATCTAGGTCAGGGTGCATGGCTGAAGAGCAGGACAGTAAGCAGCAGCATTTCTTGCGGGTACTGGCAGAACTGCTAATACCCAGCAGGCCTGCGCGACACTGCGATCGCTTGCGCCTGCGAACCGATTGGGGGAGGCTGAACGCTCAGAGCGTCATTACAATGCGGGCTCGATGCCCCATTCCCCTTGCGGAGCTTTCATGTCCCACCCTTTCGATACCCTCACCCCAGACCTGGTCCTGGATGCCGTTGAAAGCATCGGCTTTCTCAGCGATGCCCGGATCCTGGCGCTGAACAGCTACGAAAACCGCGTGTATCAGGTGGGCATCGAAGGCGAACAACCGCTGATCGCCAAGTTCTATCGCCCCGGGCGCTGGAGCGATGAGGCGATCCTTGAAGAACACCGCTTCACCGCCGAGCTCGCCGACTGTGAAGTACCCGTGGTCGCCCCCCTGCAGCACGATGGCCGCACGCTGTTCGAGCACCAGGGTTTTCGCTTCACGCTGTTCCCCCGCCGCGGCGGCCATGCACCGGAACCCGGCAACCTCGACCAGCTCTACCGGCTCGGCCAACTGCTTGGCCGCCTGCACGCAGTTGCCGCGACAAGGCCGTTCGAGCATCGCGAAGCGCTGGCTGTGGACAACTTCGGCCACGCTTCACTGCAAACCCTGCTGGAAGGCAACTTCGTCCCGCGCGAATTGCTGCCCGCATTCGAGTCCGTAGCCCGCGACTTGTTGAAACGGGTCGAGGACATCTACGCACGCACGCCACATAAGGTGATGCGCCTGCACGGCGACTTGCACCCAGGCAACCTGATGCATCGCGACGAGGTGTATCACGTGGTCGACCTCGACGACTGCCGGATGGGCCCGGCGGTACAGGACCTGTGGATGATGCTCGCCGGCAGCCGTGAAGAACGCCTCGGCCAACTGGCAGAGCTGATCGACGGCTACAACGAGTTCCACGACTTCGACCCGCGCGAGCTGCCACTGATCGAGCCCTTGCGCGCCCTGCGCCAGCTGCACCACTGCGCCTGGCTGGCACGGCGCTGGGATGACCCGGCATTCCCCCGCAGCTTCCCCTGGTTTGGCCAGCCGCGTTACTGGGGCGATCAGATCCTTGCCCTGCGCGAGCAAATGGCGGCGCTCGACGAGCAACCGCTGAAATTGTTCTAAATGCCCGCAAGGGTCTGACTACAATAGGCGTCGCTGTATTTAGCTACCTAAGCAAGGATTCTGCATGCACGCCGCAAACCCGCGTCGCGGGTACATTCTTGGCCTTTCGGCCTACATCATCTGGGGCTTGTTCCCGCTGTATTTCAAAGCCATCCAGAGCGTCCCCGCGGTGGAAATCATCGTCCACCGGGTGCTTTGGTCGGCACTGTTCGGCTCGCTGTTACTGCTGGTCTGGAAGCACCCAGGCTGGTGGCGGGAGCTGCGTGACAACCCACGCCGGCTAGCCGTGCTGGCCCTGAGCGGCACCTTGATTGCCGGCAACTGGCTGACTTACGTCTGGTCGGTGAACAACGGGCGCATGCTCGAAGCCAGCCTGGGTTACTACATCAACCCGCTGGTCAACGTGCTGTTGGGCATGCTTTTGCTAGGTGAGCGCCTGCGCCGCCTGCAATGGCTGGCGGTGGGGTTGGCTGCGCTGGGTGTGGCGCAACAAGTATGGCAGGTCGGCAGCCTGCCATGGGTGTCACTGGTGCTGGCGCTGACCTTTGGTTTTTACGGGCTGATCCGCAAGCAGGCACCGGTTGCGGCACTGCCGGGGCTGGTGGTGGAAACCTGGATGCTGGTGCCTCTGGCGCTTGGCTGGCTGCTGCTGCACCCCACCGCAATGAGCGCGCAGGGCGCCTTCTACACCAGCAGCGAGGCGCTGTGGCTGATGGCTGCGGGGCCGGTGACGCTGATCCCGCTGGTGTGCTTCAACGCCGCAGCCCGGCATTTGCCCTACACCACGCTGGGCTTCCTGCAGTACCTGGCGCCTACCCTGGTGTTGCTGCAGGCAGTGCTGTTGTTCGATGAGCATTTGTGCTCGAGCAGCCTGGTGGCATTCGTGTGCATCTGGGCGGGTTTGGCGCTGTACAGCGTCGATGCCTGGCTGAATTTACGCAAGCGCGCCTGATCAATTAATGATCAAAACTCTGCAGGCCACGCAGTTCGTGGCCTGGCAGAACATCTCCAGAGGTTATCCACACCCTCGTCCCCGTGGTTTGTGCACAAGCGACTGATTAGTGGACGTTTTTTGCACAAATCGCCCGGAGCCTCGCCGTTATTGGGCTGGCGAGGTGCACCCCCAGCTTATCCACAGGGCCGTCCCCGTAAAACCGGGATAACGCGGCGGGCCGCTTCGCGCCCCGATCGCTGCCCAGCCGACGCGTCTGCGCAAACCCTGTGTGAGCCGGCTTGCCGGCGATAGGGTCGCGCAGCGGCCCCGCCCACAGCTCAATCCTCCGGCCGCAACTTCAACTCCACCATCAAATCATCCGCCAGGCTCTCCAGCTTCTGCTGTAGGTCATCCAGCGACAGGGTCAACGGCAGCGCCAGCAAGGCATCGGCATGGAACAGCGGCTCGCTGCTCATGGGCGCAGGGCGCACTTCGGTGGTAAAGCGCTCCAGGTTCACACCCTGCTCGGCCAGCAAACGGGTAATGTCACGCACGATGCCGGGCCGGTCATTGCCCACCAGCTCCATGGCAATCGGCTTCCACGTACACGAAGGCTCGATGCCGCTCTCGGCGATCAACACGCGAATGTCGTATTGGCCCAACGCCTGCAGCGACTTCACCAGCTCATCGTAGTTTTCTGCAGGCACCGCCACCCGCAAGATTCCGGCGAACTGGCCGGCCATGCGCGACATACGGCTCTCCAACCAGTTACCGTTGTGGTCGGCGATGCACTGGGCAATGCGTTCTACCTGGCCCGCCTTGTCAGGGGCGATCACGGTCAGTACAAGATGATCCACGGGGGCTTCCTCTGCGTCGAGCCGCCCAAAGCGGCGCAAATAGGGGGATCGACTCAGTATAGGCAAGGCGCGGCAACCTGCCGCAGGGCCGTCCGCCGAACTAATCGTGTACTGTTTCAAGATTTATCTGGAACAATCCACCGGTTTTTTGCGAACATACCCACTCCCAGCGTGACCCGAAGCGACCACCCGGTCGCAGAGCGACGCTTTTAGTCTGATGTTTACCAGCCTGCTGCTTCATGTAGTATGCGCTGGCGCGGACTACAAAACGTCGTTTCGATGTCTGCCAAGGCGCCTGTGAAAATACGCCAACCGCCCGCCAGCCTGCCTGGCGAGCCGCACCCAGCCGCTCTCGTAGTGGCGAGAGCATGAACTGGTGCCGTGTTTAGAGAAGCGCTACAGGCTTAATACAGAAGAGCGAAAGCGAAATAGCTGAGCAAAGGTGAGGCAAGCAATGACTGGATACGTTCAAGTCGGTGGCCTTCAGGTCGCCAAGGCCCTGTACGACTTCGTCAACAACGAAGCGATCCCTGGAACCGGCGTCAAAGCCGATGCGTTCTGGGCCGGGGCAGAAAAGATCATCAACGACCTCGCCCCCAAGAACAAAGCCCTGCTCGCCAAGCGCGACGAGCTGCAAGCCAAGATCGACGCCTGGCACCAGGCACGTAAAGGCCAGGCCCACGACGCCGTAGCCTACAAGAGCTTCCTCCAGGAAATCGGCTACCTGCTGCCACAAGCCGACGATTTCCAGGCCACCACCCAGAATGTGGACGAAGAAATCGCCCACATGGCCGGCCCACAGCTGGTCGTGCCGGTGATGAACGCGCGCTTCGCCCTGAACGCCGCCAACGCCCGTTGGGGTTCGCTGTACGACGCGCTGTACGGCACCGACGCCATCAGCGATGAAGGCGGCGCCGAAAAAGGTCAGGGCTACAACAAGGTGCGTGGCAACAAAGTCATCGCCTTCGCCCGCGCCTTCCTCGACGAAGCCGCGCCGCTGGCTGCAGGCTCCCACGTTGACTCCACGGCCTACCGTATCGAGGGTGGGAAGCTGATCGTCGCCCTGAAGGGTGGCAGCAACAGCGGCCTGCGTGATGACGCCCAGCTGATTGGTTACCACGGCGACGCCGCCGCGCCGACTGCTGTGCTGCTCAAGCACAATGGCCTGCACTTCGAGATCCAGGTCGACGACAGCACCCCGGTCGGCAGCACCGACGCCGCCGGCGTCAAAGACATCCTGATGGAGTCGGCGCTGACCACCATCATGGACTGCGAAGACTCGGTCGCCGCCGTCGATGCCGACGACAAGGTCATCGTTTACCGCAACTGGCTGGGCCTGATGAAAGGCGACCTGGCCGAAAGCGTAAGCAAAGCTGGCAAGACCTTCACCCGCACCATGAACCCCGACCGCGAGTACACCGCGCCAAATGGCGGCAGCGTCACCTTGCATGGTCGCTCGCTGTTGTTCGTGCGTAACGTCGGTCACCTGATGACCAACCCGGCGATCCTCGATGCCCAGGGCAACGAAATTCCGGAAGGCATCCAGGACGGCCTGTTCACCAACCTGATCGCCCTGCACAACCTCAACGGCAACACCACCCGCAAGAACACCCGCACCGGCAGCGTGTACATCGTCAAGCCGAAGATGCACGGCCCGGAAGAAGTGGCGTTTGCCGCTGAAATCTTCAGCCAGGTCGAAGACCTGCTGGGCATGCCGCGCAACACCGTCAAGGTCGGCATCATGGACGAGGAGCGCCGTACCACGGTCAACCTCAAGGCCTGCATCAAGTCGGCCGCCGAACGCGTGGTGTTCATCAACACCGGCTTCCTTGACCGTACCGGTGACGAAATCCACACCTCGATGGAGGCCGGCGCCGTGGTGCGCAAGGGCGCCATGAAAAACGAGAAGTGGATCGGTGCCTACGAAAACAACAACGTCGACGTGGGCCTTGCCACCGGCCTGCAAGGCCGCGCGCAGATCGGCAAGGGCATGTGGGCCATGCCGGACCTGATGGCCGCCATGCTCGAGCAGAAGATCGCCCACCCGCTGGCCGGCGCCAACACCGCCTGGGTGCCGTCGCCGACTGCAGCCACCCTGCACGCGCTGCACTACCACAAGGTCGACGTGCAGGCCCGTCAGCGCGAGCTGGCCAGCCGTACTCCGGCTTCGGTCGACGATATTCTGAGCATCCCGCTGGCTGCCGACACCAACTGGTCGGAAGAAGAAATCCGCAACGAGCTGGACAACAACGCCCAGGGCATCCTCGGCTACGTGGTGCGCTGGATCGACCATGGCGTGGGTTGTTCGAAGGTGCCGGACATCAACAACGTCGGCCTGATGGAAGACCGCGCCACCCTGCGTATCTCGGCCCAGTTGCTGGCCAACTGGCTGCGCCATGGCATCGTCAGCCAGGAGCAGGTGGTAGAGAGCCTCAAGCGCATGGCTGCAGTGGTCGACAAGCAGAACGCCAGCGACGCCCAGTACCGCCCGATGGCGGCGAACTTCGACGACAACGTGGCCTTCCAGGCAGCGGTGGAGTTGGTGCTCGAAGGTGCCAAGCAACCGAACGGTTATACCGAGCCGGTGCTGCACCGCCGCCGCCGCGAGTTCAAGGCGCGTAACGGCCTCTGATCCGCAAAGGGCCGCGTTGCGGCCCAATCGCCGGCAAGCCGGCTCCCACAGGTAGAGCACCGGCCTCAAGGGCTGTACTGTACCTGTGGGAGCCGGCTTGCCGGCGATGGGGCCCGCACCGAGAACACAGCTATTCGAGCTTCAATTCCTTCTTCACCAGCTGCAACAGCTTCCCCAGATCCACTGGCTTGAGCAGAAAATCCACTACCCCCAGGTGCATCACGTCTACCGCCTCCTTCACATCGGTGTCGCCCGACACCACGATGATCGACAACGCCGCCCGCTCCGTCTCTCGAATCTGCCGAATCAGTTCCAGGCCATCCTCGGGCTGCATGCGCAGGTCGGTGATCATCAAGGAGATTCGCGGTTCATAATGCAGCTTGAACATCGCCTCCTGAGCCCCGTCGGCCTGCATGCACTCAATGCCCCTGCTTTTCAGGTAAAGGCTCAGTGCCTCGCTATTCACCGGGTTGTCATCGACAACCAGCACCACCGGCTTGGGCGCTATAGGTGCACTCAAACCGGCCAATGCCTCGCGTTCTGCGTCACTCAGGATGTCGTCATGCTCAACCATGTTCGTCTCATCAAATAGATCTTGCTCACCGGTAAGACCGCGGCATGCGAAATTGATCACACCAGGCTCATAGACTTACGTCCAATGGGCACCACACGGCCGTCAGCCGACCATGGGGGCCGAGAACAACAAGGCCGCACCTATATATAGATATATATAGTTCGGCGTAGCGATACGGTCAGTTTCATGAGCAAAAAGGACGCCTACAGCCAAGCGGGCAGAACAGCAGTGCTGCAGAACATTCAAGGCACTCTGCAGTTCTTGCAGCGCTTCCCGCCGTTCAACCAGATGGAGCACAGCCACCTGGCGTTTCTGGTGGAACAGTGCCAGCTGCGCTTCCATGCGCGTGGTGAAAGCATCATCAAGCCCGCCGACGGGCCGGTGGAGCACTTCTACATCGTCAAGCAGGGCCGCGTGGTCGGTGAGCGCCAGCACCTGGTCAAGCCAGGCGTTGAAACCACCTTCGAAATCACCAGCGGTGAATGCTTCCCGCTGGCCGCGCTGTTGGGGGAGCGCGCGACCCGCACCGAGCACCTGGCGGGTGAGGACACGTTCTGCCTGCAATTGAACAAAGCCGCCTTCATCCGCGTTTTCTCGATGTCTGCAGTGTTTCGCGATTTTGCCTTGCGCGGCGTCAGCAGCCTGCTCGACCAGGTCAACCAGCAGGTGCGCCAGCGCGCCGTGGAAACCCTTGGCACCCAGTACTCGCTGAACACCCCGCTGGGCGAACTGGCCATGCGTCACCCGGTGGTCTGCACCCCCGACATGCCCCTGCGTGACGCTGTGCGGCTGATGCACGAGCAGCAGGTCGGCAGTATCGTCGTGATCGACCCGCAGCGTTACCCGGTGGGCATCTTCACCCTGCGCGACCTGCGCCAGGTGGTGGCCGCGGCCGATGCCGACCTGGGCGCGCCGATCGACCGGCACATGACCGCCAAACCGTTCTACCTCAGCCCGCAGGCCAGTGCCTTCGATGCCGCCATGGCGATGACCGAGCGGCACATTGCCCACGTCTGCCTGGTGGACAACCAGCGCTTGTGCGGCGTGGTTTCAGAGCGCGACCTGTTTTCCCTGCAGCGGGTCGACCTGGTGCACCTGGCCCGCACCATTCGCCACGCCCCGCGGCTGGACTCGCTGGTGTCGCTGCGCGGCGAGATCGGCCAACTGGTCGAACGCATGCTCGCCCATGGCGCCTCCTCGACGCAGATCACCCAGATCATCACCCTGCTCAACGACCACACGGTATGCCGGGTAATCGAGCTGGCCCTGGCCGAGCGTGGCGACCCAGGCGTGCCGTTCAGCTGGCTGTGCTTCGGCAGCGAGGGGCGCCGTGAGCAGACGCTGCATACCGACCAGGACAACGGCATCCTCTTCGATGCCGCCGACAGCGCAGAGGCCGACGCCATACGCACGCGCCTGCTGCCGCTGGCGCAGTCCATCAACCAGAGCCTGGCCCAATGCGGCTTCACCTTGTGCAAGGGCAATGTCATGGCCGGCAACCCCGCGCTGTGCCTGTCGCGCACCGAGTGGGCACGGCGCTTCGCTGGCTTCATCCGCGAAGCCAGCCCGGAGAACCTGCTGGGCTCCAGCATCTACTTCGACCTGCGTGTGGTCTGGGGCGATGAACAAGGGTGCGAACAGTTGCGCCAAAGCGTACTGGAGCAAGTGGCCGACAACCGCATATTCCAGCGCATGATGGCTGACAACGCCCTCCGCCAGCGGCCACCGGTAGGCCGCCTGCGCGAGTTCGTGCTGACCCGCCAGGGCAACGACAAGGCCGCCACCCTCGACCTCAAGGTCCAGGGCCTGACGCCATTCGTAGACGGTGCGCGGCTGCTGGCCCTGGCCAATGGCATCGGCGCCTGCAATACCCTTGAGCGGCTGCGCCAGCTGGTCGAAAAAGGCGTTATCGCGCCACTCGATGGCGCGGCTTATGAAGAGGCCTATCACTTCATCCAGCAAACCCGCATGCAGCAGCACCAGCGCCAGAGCCGCGACAACCTGCCGTATTCCAACCGGCTCGACCCAGACAGCCTCAACCATCTGGACCGGCGCATCCTGCGTGAGTCCTTGCGCCAGGCCCAGCGCCTGCAAAGCAGCCTGGCCCTGCGGTACCAGTTATGAGCCTGTTCGCCTGGCTACGGCCGGCCGCCCCCGCCCTGGACGACGCCTTGCATCAGCGCCTGGCTCGGTTGCCCAGGCCCGCGCCGCTGGGCGTTTGTTCACTGCGTGAACAGCGCTGGGTGGTGCTGGACCTGGAGACCAGCGGCCTGAACCCCAGCCGCGACCAGGTGCTGTCGATCGGTGCCGTGGCCATCGAGGACGGTGCCATCGACTTCTCCCAGCAGTTCGAGCGTACCCTGCATCGCCCGACCCAGAAGACCAACGCCAGCGTGCTGATTCACGGCCTCGGCCCCAGCGCCCTGGCCGCAGGCAGCGACCCGGCCGAGGCGCTGCTCGCGCTGCTCGAGTTCATCGGCGACAGCCCGGTGCTGGCTTTTCATGCCCCCTTCGACCAACGCATGCTGGCTCGGGCCGTGAAAGAAAGCCTGGGTTATCGCCTGCAACAGCCCTTCCTCGACGTTGCCGAACTGGCCCCCCTGCTCAACCCGGATACCGTATTGCGCGAGGCCGGGCTGGACGACTGGGTGGCGCGCTTCGGCCTGCAGGTTGAAGAGCGCCACCACGCCAGTGCCGATGCTCAGGTGACCGCCGAACTGGCCTTGATCCTGTTCAGCCAGGCTCGCCGCCAGCAGCTCGACAGCCCGTTGCAGCTCGAACAGCGCCTGCGCACCTGGCGGCGACGTAACGTGCACAACCACGGCCTGTAGTGGCAATCCGATAAGCGTCCATTGCGCCCCGCCCCCCGCCTCTGCAACAATCGCGAATAGTTATCGTTAGTTAATGCATTCGTTCCGGGGGGAACACGGCTTGTCTTCTGTTCAGAGCCCACACGCCGAACTGGTCGGTGCGCTGTACCGCGATCATCGCGGCTGGCTGCTGGCCTGGTTGCAGCGCAGCATGGCCTGCCGCCAGCGCGCCGAAGACCTGAGCCAGGACACCTTCGTGCGCCTGCTCGGCCGCGCGCAGCTGGACTCCCCCCGCGAACCCCGCGCCTTCCTCGCCGCCGTGGCCAAGGGGCTGATGTTCGACCACTTCCGCCGCGCGGCGCTGGAGCAGGCTTACCTGGCCGAACTGGCGCGTTTGCCGGAAGCCGAACAGCCCTCACCCGAAATACAGCTACTGATCCTCGAAGACCTCAAGGCCATCGACCGCCTGCTCGGCAAGCTGTCGAGCAAGGCCCGGGCGGCCTTCCTGCACAACCGCCTGGATGGCATGGGGCATGCCGAGATCGCCGAACGCCTTGGCGTATCGGTATCGCGCGTGCGCCAGTACATCGCCCAGGGCATGCGCCAGTGCTACGTGGCCCTGTACGGGGAACCGACGTGAACAATGCACCGGTTTCCGCCGGGGTGCTGGAGGCGGCCATCGCCTGGAAAATGAGCCTGGGCGATGCCGCTGGCACGCCCGACGAGCGCAACGAATTCATGCGCTGGCATGCCGCCAGTGAAGAACATGCCCGTGCCTGGCGCCAACTGGGCACCCTCGACCAGCGCGTAAGTGCCGCCGCAGGCCCCGCACGCCAAGCCCTGCAGCAATCGCGCGTCGGCCTGCGCCGGCGGGTGGCCAAGGTCGGCGGCGGTCTGGCCGGCATGTTCCTGCTCGGCTCGTTGCTGGCCTGGGTTGGCGCGCCGTCGCTGTCTGCCAGCTACTGGCTGGCAGACCAACGCACTGCAACCGGTGAACTGCGCACCCTGCGTTTGGAAGACGGCACGCTGCTGAGCCTGAACACGCACACCGCAGTGGATATCGATTACCAGGGCGACCAACGCGTGCTGGTGCTGCACCAAGGCGAGATCTCGGTGGAGACCGGCCATGACGACCCACGGCCTTTGCTGGTGCGCACCGACGATGGCCGCCTGCGCCCACTGGGGACGCGCTTCCTGGTGCGCCGCGAGGCAAACGGCACGCGCCTGGAGGTGATGCAGGCCTCGGTGGCTGCCATGCCGCTCAACAGCGGTGACGAGCAGGTGCTGCGCGAAGGCCAGCAAGTGCTCATGAACGCCAACGGCCTGGGCCAGGTCGGCCCGGTCGCGGCCGGTGCCGATGCCTGGACCCGCGGCATGCTGGTGGTCGACAACGTTCGCCTGGCCGACCTGTTGGAACAGCTGGGCAAGTACCGCAGCGGCCACCTGGGTGTGGCCGATGAGGTCGCCGACCTGCGCGTGACGGGTAGCTTCCCGCTGAACAACACCGACCTGGCGCTGGCCTCGCTGGTACCAGCGCTGCCGGTGAAGATCGAACGGCATACCCAGTGGTGGGTAAACGTGGTGCCCAAGTAAAACCGTAACGGCCTCTTCGCGGGGCAAGCCCGCTCCCACAGTTTTTCACTGCCCTGAGGGCAATGGGGTACCTGTGGGAGCGGGCGTGTCCCGCGAAGAGGGCGGCACACGCAACAATGAGTTAACTAATTCTCACTATTTTTCAGATTACCCCTGTCACTTCTGGAATCTCACTCGGCAAGGAAGCAGTTAGCACTTATCCGTCGAGGAGCCGCTGCATGTCCCGTGCTGTTGATCGTATCCTGCGCCCCAGCCTGATGGCCCTTGCCATCGCCCTGGCCGCGCCTTTGGCCAGCCCTGCCCTGTTCGCCGCCGAGCAATCCGCCCAGCGCGCCTACAACCTGCCGAGCGCCCCGCTGGCCACTACCCTGAACCAGATCGCCAGCCAGTCGGGCATTGCCCTGGCCATCGACTCGGCACTGGTCAGCGGCCGCAACTCGGCGCCGGTCAACGGCAAGTTCGACGGCCTCGGCGCCTTGCAGGCAGCCCTGCGCGGCACCGGTTTGCAACTGCAGCAGAGCAGCGTCGGCAGCTACAGCCTGGTGGCCGTGCCGGATGGCACGTTGGCCCTGCCAGAAACCGCGATCAATGCCAACGCTTCGTATGAAAGCGCTTGGGGCCCGGTCGAGGGTTACACCGCAACACGCACCGCCGCCGGTACCAAAACCGACACCTCGATCGCCGAACTGCCTCGCTCGGTTACCGTGATCACCCGCCAGCAGATGGAAGACCGCCCCGTCCTCAATCTCAATGACGCCCTGCGCTATACCGCCGGGGTACAAAGCAGCGGATACGGCTCCGACTCGCGCAGCGATTGGTTGCTGGTGCGTGGTTTCGTGCCTACCCAGTTCCTTGATGGCCTGCCATTACCCAAGGGCAACTACGCCTCGCCAAAAATCGAGCCGTGGAACCTGGAGCGCATCGCTGTACTGCGTGGCCCGGCGTCGTCCGTCTACGGCCAAACCCCACCAGGTGGCCTGCTGGACATGACCAGCCGCCGCCCAGAGTTGGAAACCAGCCATGAAGTGGAAGCGCAGGTGGGGAGCAACAACCACCGCCAGATCAACTTTGACAGTACCGGCAAGGTCGATGACGCAGGGCAGTTCCTGTACCGCGTCAGTGGCACGGTGCGCGACAGCGGCACGCCGATCGACCACATTCCTGACAAACGCTACAACATTGCCCCCAGCCTGACCTGGAATATCAACGACGACACCAAGCTGACGTTCATTTCCCAGTACACCCGCGACGATACCGGCATTACTGGTCAGTTCCTGCCCCTGCAGGGCACTAAATTGGATAGCCCAGCGGGCAAGATCTCTCACCACAAGAACTTGGGTGATCCGGACTGGGAATCCTACGACCGTACGTACTACCACTTAGGCTATGCATTCGAGACCCGTCTGAATGACACCTGGCAGTTCCGCCAGAACCTGCGCTACGCGCGCAACGAACTGGACTTCAAGGGCATCACCGCCGGCGGTTCGATCTGGCCGGCAGGCCCGGACGAAGCGGTCAGCGCCGATGGGACGGTGCAACGCACAGCCGGTATCGTAGAAGAAGATATCTCCCAATTCGCCGTGGACAACAACTTCCAGGCCGACTTCCAGACCGGAAAGGTCGCCCATACGGTGCTACTGGGCCTTGACCACCAGCGCTCAGACAGCAACGCCCGCTGGCGCTGGGGCTCGGCCGGCGTACCTGCAAGCAATATCCACAACCCGATCTACGGCCAGGACTTTTCGAACGTTCAGTACTTCGACATGTACGACTACGATCAGAAAACCCAGCAGACCGGCCTTTACATCCAGGACCAGATGGCCCTGGATAACTGGCGCCTGACCCTCGGCGGTCGTGAAGACTGGGTGCACACCGGCACCACCTTCCATAACCAGGGCGACGCCACCAACACCCAGCGTGACAAGAAATTCAGCGGCAACGCAGCGCTCAGCTACGTGTTCGACAACGGCGTTACCCCGTACCTCTCGTATGCCGAGTCGTTCCAGGCGGCGACCGGGGCGTCTGTGAACAGCACCGATGCGTTCAAGCCTACCGAAGGCAAGCAATACGAACTGGGCATCAAGTACCAGCCACCCGGTAGCAAAACCCTGCTCAGCGCGGCCGTGTTCGACCTGACCCAACAAAACATGTCGGTGACCGAAGGCAGCGTGACTCGCCAAGTCGGGGAGGTTCGGGTCAAGGGCCTGGAGCTGGAGGCCACCTCGGATGTAACCAGAAACCTCAAGCTGATAGGTTCCTATACCTACAACGACAGTGAGATCACCAAAGGCAACGCGGGCGAGGAAGGCAAGCGCATGGCTCAGGTTCCGCGCAACCAGGCCACGGGCTGGGCCGACTACACCTGGCATGAAGGCGCCCTCGACGGCTTTGGTGTGGGCGTCGGCGTGCGCTATGTGGGTGATACCTATGGCAATACCACCAACACCGACTGGGGCCATGTCGGCTCCTACACCGTCTACGACGCGTCGGTGCACTACGACCTGGGCCGCCTGAACGGCACGCTCAAGGGTGTGACGGTTGCCGTGGACGCGAAGAACCTGTTCAACAAGGACTACCTCTCGACCTGTGACGGTTATTACTGCTACTACGGCGACGAGCGCAACGTGGTGGCTAGCGTCAACTACAAGTTCTGAGTGAAACCGGGGCCGCTGCGCGGCCCCAGTTTTTCTCAGGCGTGAAACGGTACCGTGATGAAAAGCCAAACCATCCGCCGCTGGTCCTTCATCCACACCTGGAGCAGCCTGGTCTGCACCCTGTTCCTGCTGTTGCTGGCCCTGACCGGCCTGCCGCTGATCTTCCACCACGAGCTGGAACATTTGCTCGGCGATGCCCCCGAGCTGCGCGAAATGCCCGCCGATACCCCACACCTGGACTTGCAGCAACTGGTGGTCAAGGCCGAGCAGCACCGCCCCGGCGAAGTAATGCAGTACTTCGGCTACGACGAGGATGTGCGCAACGGCGTGGTGGCGATCACCGCCGCCACCGCGGGCACCGAACCCAATTCGTCACACACCTTCATGCTCGACGCCCGCACCGGTGAGGCCGTGGCCATGCCGGCGGCCAACGGCGGTTTCATGATGATCATGCTGCGCCTGCACGTCGACATGTTCGCGGGGCTGCCTGGCAAGTTGCTGCTGGCGTTCATGGGTGTGCTGTTCGTCGTGGCGATCATCTCTGGCACCGTGCTCTACGCACCGTTCATGCGCCGCCTGGCGTTCACCACGGTGCGCCACGACAAATCCCGCCGCCTGCGCTGGCTCGACCTGCACAACCTGATTGGCGTGGTGACCCTGGCCTGGGCACTGACCGTGGGTGTCACCGGGGTGATCAGCGCCCTGTCCGACCTGGTCATCGCCGCCTGGCGCAACGACAGCCTGGCGGCCATGGTCGCACCCTACCGTGACGCCCCGCCGCTCGACGAGCGGGCCCCGGCCAGCCGCCTGCTGGACATCGCCGAGCAGGCCGCGCCCGGCATGCGCCCAGACTTCATCGCCTTCCCCGGCACGCGGTTCTCCAGCGAGCACCATTACGCGGTGTTCATGAAGGGCTCCACGCATCTGACCTCGCACCTGCTCACCCCGGTGCTGATCGATGCGCGCACCCTGCAAGTAACGGCAGTCGGCGAACGCCCGTGGTACATGGACGCCATGGGGCTGTCCCAGCCACTGCACTTCGGTGACTACGGCGGGCGCCCCATGCAGATGCTCTGGGCGGTACTGGATGTGCTGACCATCATCGTGCTCGGCAGCGGCCTGTACCTGTGGCTGAGCAAGCAGCGCAAAACCCGGGAGGTACGGACATGAGCCACGCCTCCCGATCATCCTGGCGGATCTTCGCCTGGCCGGCCGCCATCGGCGTGCTCGGTGCCGCCGGCCTGTTTGCCGCCTTGCTGGGTGACGGTGCCTGGGACGCCCTGGCCTGGCTGGGCCTCGGCGTGCCCGCCGTGCTCAGCCTGCGCGGGCTTTGCGGCCGATAACCGGCTACCGCTCCGGCCATAGCCCAGCGCCCTAACGTTGCGTCTCCCTCACCAAAGGAGCGCATCATGCTACCGCTGGAACGTATCGAATTCATCGACCAGCAGATCATCGACCTGCTGGCGCCATTGCCAGCCGCCGACCGGCAATGGCTCAGCCGACAGCAACTGCAGGGCGAACTGGCAGAATACTGGGCCACCGGCGACCCCCAGGGCCGCTCGCGCAGGGTCCGCCTCACCGACCTGCGCCGCGCCCTGATGCACGCCGAGCTGACACTGCGCCAGGCCGACCAGACCTTGCCCGCCGCCGAGGCCGACACCCTCACGCTGTGTCTCGACCTGCCCAACGCCTGGCAACGGCGGCCCCAGCCAGTGGCCACGCGTGCCCAGGTGTATCGCCTGGTCCTCAGCCGTAGCCAGCCCCACAGCCGCGCGGTGCTGCCGGGTATGTTCGTGGTCGTCACCGGCAACGACGAGGCTGCCGAGCTCACCCCGGAGCAGGCCCGCGGGCCGGCGCTGCTGTGCGGCCTGGCCCAGGGCATCGAGGCCTACAACACGCTGGCCGACTTGCACCTTGAGTTGTGCGAGCGCCTCGACGACCCGCTACAGGGCCCACCCCTGTTGCGCCTACTGGTCGATGCCGAGCGTATGGCCAACGCCGCCAAGGCCGACCGCCTGCGCTACGAGTGGTATGCCGATGACCCGGTGCAAGCCCAGGTCGACAGCCTGATCGAGGCACAGCGCCTGCGCGTCAACCAGGCTTGGGCAGACGCCCAGGGTGCACCGGCAGTGGAAACGCTGCGTGACGCGCTGTCACTGGCGGCCGAAGCCGGTAAGCAAGCGTTGCTCGACACCCGCTACGGCCTGCTGCTGGAAAAAAATCTGCCCAACTGGTTGAGCGCAGCGGGGCCACAGGCGCTCTCGCACATCATGCAGGCCATGCAACAACTGGTGGCAGCCGGCAATCGCGTCGCCGCCCCAGGCATCCTCACGCTGGGGCAGTTCCGCCAGCAGGACAGCCTGCTGGGCTGGGCCCGCGCACGGGTCGAGGAACGCCTGCGTCACGATCACGGCCTGCGCTACACCGCTGACGACATCATGCTCCATGTCGTGCACAGCCGGCAGGCTGGGCCCCATCTGAACCCCTTCAACCCATCCATCTACGTGACCTGGCGAGGTTTCGAGCAGGTCGGCGGGCAGATGATCGAGCTGGTCAGGGAAAGTTACCCGCTGCACCAGCTGGCATTGCGCAACCTTAACTGGTTCGACTACGACTACTGGCTCACTGCTCGGGTAGATCACCGCCATGGCAAGCCGTTGCCCGAGGCGCTGAACCCCGCCTACATCAAGGCGATGATCAGGCACCTTAATGTCGGTGGCAGCTACGCTGATTACCTGAAGACCCAATTGCTGGATTCGCCGGTCGGGCGCTGGCGCCTGAACGCCCATGCCCTGATCAACCGCGCCCGCATGCGCGCCGAGGCGGCCAAGGCGCGTTATGCCGGGCACCTTGGCCGCGACCAGGGCGAACAGCGCTACCGCTGGGTGCGTCAGGTACTGGACCACCCCCATAATGCGCTACGCCCCCCGGTGGACGGGCAACGCATAACCGTGCGCCAGCTGACCATCCAGGGCCACACCCTGCGAGGCGTGTTGCTGATCAACGCCGAAGGCGCCAGTGTGGGCAGTTTCATCCTGTACACGCCGGACGCACCCGACCGCCGGGCCTGGCGCGGGTTGAGCAACGCCCGCGAGCTGATGCGTGTGCTGCGCAATCAACCCGCCCTGCGCACCTATGTGGCGGGGCGCCTGCCCCTGTTGCCTGCTGCACGCATCGAACAGCTGCTGAACAAGGGCCGGCTGAGCCCCGTATTGCGCACCCCAGCGATCGACGATGAGCTGTTTTTCGCCTGCTACAGGGCCGAGGTGCACAGCTGGCTGGCCAGTGTCGATGCCAACAGCCGTACCACCGGGGAAGCCGATTTGCAGCAAGGCGTCGACCTGGCCTGGCGCCTGCTCGACCTGATCAGCCTGGTACTGCCTGCGCGTGTGCAGGTTCCGCTTGCGCTGGGGCGCATGGCCATAGAAATCTGGGATGGAGCGCAAGCCTTTGCCGAGGATGACATCGACGGCGTGCTGACCCATACCTACAACGCCCTGGGCTTCGCCAACGATGCCGCTACAGGCGTGGTCAGCACCGGCCTGATGCGCCGCATGATGCGGGGCATGCCTATGCAACCGCCATTGCCGCTGCCCTCGCGTTACAGCATCACACCTGCGGTCGAGTACCTGCGCTTCAACATTGAAGGCGTGCACGGCGAAGGCGTATTCGAAAAAACATCGGCATTCGAAGGGCTGACCCTGTATTACATCCAGGACGCCCACGGCCGTTATTACAAGGTCTCGTTCGACGGCCATCGCTGGCGGGTCATCGACCCGACGCAACCCGATGCTTACCTGCAGCAGCCGGTCAAGCGTCTGGCCAACGGCAACTGGGTCATCGACTCACCGGTGCTGTGGTACGACGGCCTGCCTGACCTTGGGCAGTTGCTGGCCAGCTGCCACCTTCAACCGCCGCTGGAGGGTGAGACGGTGGATGCGGTGGCAGGGCTGCACCGGGCAGACGGCCAGCTGTACCTGCAAACCGCTGCCGGGCAATTGCCCGTGCGGGCGCACCTGCTCGCCGGGCGCTACCACCTGCTGATCCCCGACGCCCAGCAAGCCGGCGTGGTGCCGTGGGCGATCTTGCGCTGGCAAGACCGGCAATGGCGCATCCGGGTGCGCCAGGCCGGGCGCAGCAGCGATTGGCTGGCGCTGCCGCAGGCCTACTCGACAAGCCTTGGCAGCAGCCGGTCGAGGCGCTGATGCAGGGCGCTGCTGCTCGGCCAGTTGCGAAGCAGCCGCGCCCGGTCGCGGGCGTAGGCTGGTGCAAAGCTGAGTTGCGTGGCGTGCTGGCACATCGCGTCGAGGTCGATCAGCGACCATTGGCCGTTGTGCCAGAACAGGTTGTGGCCCTTGAAGTCGCCATGGCTGATGCGCTCGCGGATCAGTTGCTGCATCACCTTGACCAGGGCGTCGACCTGTTCTTCCGGCGCCTCGCCGTTTTCCACATAGGGGGCGAAACACGCGGTGAGGTCCGGGCCATCGACAAATTCGGTGACCAGGTACGCCCGGCTGCGCAGGCCCATCACCCGTTGTTCCAGCACCGCCAGCGGGCGCGGTGTGGCGATGTCGAGAAACTCCAGGCGGTGCCCCTCAATCCACGAGTGCCAGGCACGGCTCGGGCGCCAGAAGCGCTTGAACCAGTGGGCGGTGTTCTTGATGTTGTAGCGCTTGAGCACCAATGGGCGCCCGCCCACCTCGATGCGGGCCACGCTGGCGGCGCCGCCGGTCTTGTACAGGTGGCCCTGGTCGATCAGTGCGTCGGCCTGCTCCAGCACTGGCAGCAGCGCTTCGACTTCACCGCGGCGGATCGCCCGCAGGCCCGAAAGGCTGCGTTCGACACTGAACAGCGTGCACTCGCGGCCGGCCTTTTCCAGATAGTCCTTCTGGCGCCAGTTGCGCACCTTGTCCACCTGCTTTTGCAAGGCTTCCATCGGCAGCGCGTGCTCGGCATTGGCCAGCAGATAATGCACCAGCAGTTCTTCGATGAAGGGCTCCAGGCGCTTGGGCAACTGGGCGAAAAACACCCCGAGGTTTTCCAGCACGCGCGGGCGTGACAACTGCTGGCCCGGCGTCTCGGCTTTGATGCCGGCGCCATCGATCAGGTACAGCTTGCCGTCGTGGCGCAGCAAGTTGTCCAGGTGCAGGTCTTCCTGCCACAGGCCCTTGGCATGCATCTGCGCCACCGCAGTCAGCGCTTGGCCAAGCACCAGGTGCTGCTCGTCGGCCAGCACCGGCAGGTGTTCTACTGCAGCCCAGGCATCGGCCAGGCTTTCGGCGCCGTCGAGGAATTCGAACAGCAGCCAGCCGCCCTCACCTTCCTTGAGGCCGTCTGCCAGCAGTTTCGGGGTGGTCAGGCCTTGCTCGGCCAGCAGCTTCACACCCTCCAGCTCACGCTGGAAATGGCGCGCGGCATTGCTGCCTACCAACAACTTGGCCAACACCGGCGTACCGCGCCACACCCCGGCACCCACATAGCGCTGGCCCGGCAATACACGCAGCAGGCTCAGCAGCTGCAGCTCGGCGCTGCCCGCAGCATCGGCCAGGGTGATCGCCAGCGGCAGCGAAGGGCTGCGCCCGGTTTCTTTCAGTTCAGACAAACGCATCAGCGGGCCTCCTTCTCACGACGGCGTTGCGTCAGGCGTTGCAGCCAGGTGTCCACCAGCGCGCTGTCGGCCGGCTGGCCAAGGTAGGCGGCCAACAGCTTGCGCACGTCCGCCTCGCCCCAGGCACGGGCCCGGCGCAGCAGCGGCTCCAGGTCCTTGAGCCGGTCACGCTTGCCGAACAGCAACGGCCTGGTCTTCTCCAGGTCGATCAGTTGCGCATCCCAGCCTTCGCGGCGTTGGCGCAGGAAGATGTGCTTGGGATAGAAGCAACCGTGCACCTGGCCGGCGCTATGCAGCGTGCGCGCCAGCTGGCCACAGGCCTGGAGGATGCCATCGCGCGCCGCAGGGCTGAGCTGCGGCCACTGCGCCAGCAGGCTTTCCAGGTCACTCCAGTCGTCTAGGGCACGGGTCAGCAGAATGGCCCGGTGATGCCCGGCCTGCTTGCGCTCACCATAGAACACCGCTTGCAGGGCCGGGATGTGCAGCTTCTGATAACGGCTGATGTTGCGGAACTCGCGGGCGAAGGTCGGCTCGCCGAACGGGCGGTGCAAGGTGCGGGTCAGGTAGTCGCTCTGGCGCTTGAGGTAATAGCCTTTGCCCTCGAGTTCCAGGCGGTAGACGCTGCTCCAGCCGCCACGGCCGGTATTGGGTTCGTCCACGGCGTCCAGTTGCAGGGCCCACAGCGCCTCGAAGTCGTTCAGGCCATGGCGTTTGAGCAGCGCGAGGTCCGCGCTGGCCAGGTAATCGGTCATTCCCTTCCCTCGAAGAAGCTCAGCACCTGGCGGATGCGCCGTTTGTCGCGCGCATTCAGGCGCTGGCGCCCGCGGTACTGCAGGTAAAAGCGCAGGCGTTGGGTTGCCGTCAGGTGGTATTTGGCGACCTTGTCCAGGCACGCCAGGTCCTTGATCAACCGGTGGCGCCACATGAAGCCGCGCCAGAAATCACCGGTCGGGCAGTCGATGAAGAATAGTGTGCCCTGGTCATCGACCAGCAGGTTGCGCCACTTCAAGTCATTGTGGGCAAACCGGTGCTCGTGCATCACCCGGGTATGCCGCGCCAGCTGGCTGCTGACGTGCTCGACCCAGGCACGATCGGCCAAACGGGGGTCATTGCGCTCGGCCAGTGCCGACAGGTCTTCGGTGCGCGGCAACTCGCGGGTGATCATCGCCCCGCGGCCAAAGGCCAGCCCCTTGCGCTCAAGGCCCCATGCCACCACTTCGGCGGTAGGGATGCCCCATTTGGCGAACTGCTTGAGGTTCTGCCATTCGGCCTTGATGCGCGGCCGGCCCAGGTAGCGGCGCATGTGCTTGCCGGCGCCGGTGTAACGCTTGACGTAATAATTGACCCCGTCACGCTCGATGCGGATGACTTCGCTGAGCGGATCGCGGGTCAGGCGTTCACCCTGCAGGGCAAACACCGCGTCGAGGCTGCCGAAGTCCGCCGCCAGCTGCTCGTAGCCCGGCGCCAGTGTCCAACCCGCCATCAGAGTGCATCCCCATAGCGTTGCTTGCGGTCATAGAGTTTCTGCGCCTTGCGGTCGAGCCAGGCGAGCAGCGTGGCCTCCTGCGCGAGGATCTGGCGTAGCGGGCGCTGGAAGTAACCGCGCAGAAAGCGCAGCTTGTCGCGCCGGGTAAGGCCGATGTCCAGCGCCGAGAAGTACAGCGCGGCCAGGTCCTTGTCGCGCCAGCGGCGGCTGATGGTGGCACGGGTCTGTGCGCGGTGCAGGTCGATCACCGACAGCTTGAAATCGTCCGCTGTTACCGGGCGGTCGGTGTGCAGCAGGAAGTGGCAGATGTAGCAGTCACGGTGGTTGACCCCGGCGCGGTGCATGCCACCGGTCATCTTCGCCACCTCGGCGATCAGCGCACGCTTGAGGCGTGGCTCGGGCGGCTGCTTGAGCCAATCGATGCTGAAGTCTTCCAGGCTGATGGTCGGCGCCAGCTCTTCGGTCACGATGAACGAATGCTGCGTGGCCGGGTTGCTGCCGCGCTCTCCGTAGGCCACCGCGGTCATGGTCGGCACGCCCACTTCATGCAGGCGCTGGATGGCCCGCCATTCCTGGCCGGCACCGAGCACGGGCAGCTTGGCGGTGAACAGGTTCTTGAAGATTTCACCCCAGCCGATACCCCGGTGGATCTTGACGAAAAACCCCTCGCCATCCACTTCGGTGCGCAGCGTACGGCGGCCCTCCAGCTCGCGGTAAACCTCGCCTTGCAGGGCTTCGACCGCATCGAAGGCATCACGCCCGGCCCACAGGCGTTTGAACGGTTCGGCCAGTATCAGCTTCATGCGCGCTCCTGCCCCAGAATCACGTCGGCGGCGTGCTGCGGCATGCTGTACAGGTCGGCCGTATCGGCGAAGGCCAGGCCATTGCGCGACCAGTCGGCACGCGCCTGCTTGTCATCGAGCATGCGTTGCAGGTAGGCATTGAGCTGCTCTTGCTCGAACGGCTCATCCAGCACCAGGCCGCAGTCGGCCTCGGCGATGTAATGGGCGTAGCCGCATACCTTGGACACCAGCACCGGCAGGCCGGCCACCAGGGCTTCGAGCAGCACGGTACCGGTGTTCTCGTTGTAGGCCGGGTGGATCAGCAAGTCGGCACCCAGCAGGAAACGCGGGATATCGCTGCGCCCCTTGAGGAACTGCACCTGCTCGCCCAGGCCCAGGGTGGCGCTTTGCAGCTGGAACACCTTGGGGTCGTCCTGGCCGATGACCATCAACCGGGTGCGCTTGCGCAGCGCAGACGGCAGCGCGGCCAATGCCTTGAGGCTACGGTCCACACCTTTGGTCTTGAAGCCGGAGCCGATCTGCACCAGCAGCAAGTCGTCTTCGCCCAGGTTGAACTCCTTGCGGAATTCGGCGCGAATCTCGGCCGCGTTGGCTGGCGCCCGACGGTCCGGGGAAATGCCCGGCGGCAGCAGATGGAAGCGCTCGGCGGGGGTGCCATAGTGCTTGATGAACAGCGGCTGCTGCACCTCGGAAATCATCAGCACCTCGGTGCGAGAATCCTTGGCGAACACGGCCCGCTCATACTCGGCAAAGTGCCGGTAGCGGCCCCAGCGGCGGTAGATGCCGCCCCGCAAGGTCTGGGCCTTGTCCTCGAAGCAGCCGTCGGCGGCGTAGTACACATCCAGCCCCGGCATCTTGTTGAAGCCGATCAGCCGGTCGACCGGGCGCTTGGCGAGGTCAGCCTCCATCCAGGCGCTGAGCTTCTCGTTGCGACGGTGGTTGAACAGCGCCTTGACCGGCGCCACCAGCACCTCGAAGCCGGGCGGAATGTCGCCTTCCCAGATCAACGTGTACACACGGATCTGGTGGCCCCGCTTCTGGCATTCCAGGGCAATGCGCATGAAATCGCGCTGCAGCCCGCCGAAGGGGAAATATTTGTAAAGCACGAAAGCCAGTTGCATCAACGGACATCCTCAGCCAGCAGCAACGCGCTCAAGCGGCTCGCCACATGCTCGGGATTCAGGCGAGTGAAGCACAGCGGCCACTCGCGTTTGAGATCGAACCGACGCAGGTCGTCGGCGCTCGGTTTGTAGGTGCACTTTTTCTGCAGGCACGGTGCGCAGGGGAAATCGCTGGCCTGGTGAACCTGCACGCGGCCATAGGCGCCGGTGAGGCCCGGGTTGGTCGGGCCAAACAGCGAAATGGTCGGCACATCCAGCGCTGCGGCCAGGTGGCCCAGGCCGGTATCCACCGCCACACAGGCCTTGGCCGCCGCCAGTACACGGGCGACGCCGGCAAGGTTCAACTTGGGGAGTACCTGGCAATTGTTCAAGCCCTGGGCGATGCGCTCGGCGCGGTCCTTCTCGGCCTGGTTACCCCATGGCAGGCGTACCTGCAGCTTGCGCTGGCCCAGGCGCTCGGCCAGTTGCCGCCAGTAAGCCTCGGGCCAGTGCTTGGTCGCCCACGTGGTGCCATGCAAGAACACCACGTAAGGTGCCGCCGGCGGCAGTTGCAGGCGGTCGAGGTCCAGGCCGTAGTTGCCGATGCCTTCGGGCAGGTCGTAGGCCAGGGCCATGGCGAACAGCTGGCGAACACGCTCTACCGCGTGCTGGCCGGTGGCGACCGACAGGCGCCGGTCATAGAAGCGGCTGGCCCAGCCCTCACGCGCCGAATAGCGGTCCAGGCCGGCAACCGGCGCCTTCACGAAACGCGTCAGCCAGGCTGATTTCACCAGGCCCTGGGCATCGATCACCAGGTCGTACTTGCGCTCGCGAACACGTTGTTTGAACGCCTTCCACTCGCCGCTCTTGATGGTCTGCCAGATGTTCTTGCGCCAGCGGCGGATGGCCACCGGGATGACCTGGTCGACCGCCGGGTGCCAGCTGGGGATTTCGGCGAAGCCTTCTTCCACCACCCAATCGAACCGGATGCCCGGGATGGCGTGGGCGGCATCGGTCAGCGCCGGCAAGGTGTGAATCACATCACCCAGCGACGAGGTCTTGATGATCAGTACCCGCACTTAGTCGACCTCGGCCACGGTATCGATCAGGTTCGGCCCACCCAGGCTGTGCAGGGCGGCGATGACTTTGCCAGGCTCAAGCAGACGCAGGCAGTTGTAGTGGCCGAAACGGCAGGTGCGGTCGAAGCACGGGCTGCACTCGATGCCGGTGCGCACGATCTCCACCTGTTCGGCCAGCGGCGGGGTGAAGCCTGGCGACGTGGAGCCGTAAACCGCTACCAGCGGGCGGTTCAACGCCGCCGCCACGTGCATCAGGCCGGAGTCGTTGGACACCACGGCATCCGCGCAGGACATCAGGTCGATGGCCTCGGCCAGCGAGGTTTCGCCCGCCAGGTTGTATGACTCTTCGCGCAAACCCGGGATCAGCCGGTCGCGGATCTGTTCGCCGACCGGGTGATCGTTCTTCGAGCCGAACAGCCACACCTGCCAGCCCTGACGAATCATGGCGTCAGCCACTTCAGCGTAGTGCTCGGCCGGCCAGCGCTTGGCCTCGCCGAACTCGGCCCCCGGGCACAGCGCCAGTACCGGGCGGTCCAGCGCCAGGTCGAACTTGGCCAGGGCGGCCTCGCGGCTCCGCGCTTCGATCTGCAGGGCCGGCCGTGGGTACGGCTGCGGCAGCTCGGCACCCGGCGTGTAGGCCAGGGCCATGAAACGCTCGATCATCAGCGGGTAGCGCGCCTTGTCCAGCTTGCGCACATCGTTGAGCAGGCCAAAGCGCATCTCGCCGCGCCAGCCGGTGCGTTTGGGGATGCCGGCAAAAAACGGCACCAGCGCCGACTTCAGCGAGTTGGGCAAAAGGATCGCCTGGTCGTACTGGCCGACCAGGGACTTGCCGATGCGCCGGCGTGTCGCCAGCTCCAGCGCGCCATGGCCGAGCGGGAAGCTCAAGGCCTGGCGCACTTCGGGCATGCGCTCGAGGATCGGCCGGCTCCACTCGGGCGCCAGCACATCGATCACGCAGTCGGGATGCTGCTGTTTCAGGCACTGGAACAGCGTCTGCGCCATCACCATGTCGCCGACCCAGCTTGGGCCAATGATCAGTATTCTCATGCTTAGTCCAGAAACGCTCGGGGAGGCTGCAGGCTGCGGTACAGCCTGGCCTCCCCTCTTTATATTCAGGCTATGTGGCGTGCAGTGTACCACCCGGGCCGCTTCGCGCCCCAATCGCCGGCAAACCGGCTCCCACAGGGGGAACACAGGCCCAGGTACTGCAAGGTACCTGTGGGAGCCGGCTTGCCGGCGATTGGCCCTCAAGTCAAACCGAGCTGCGTCCAAATCCGCCGCACTTCGCGGCGTTCATCGGCAAACTGCGCCGCATCGATCACCCCGGCCTGCTTCTGCAGGGCCTGGCGGTGCGAGGCAGAGCGAAACGCCTTGTACACTTCACGCAACAGAACCGCATCACTGGCCGGCATCAAACCTGCCTGCTCCAGCTCTTCGAGAATGCGAATGTTATCGGTCCAGCGCAGTAGGGCCGGATGGTCGTGGGACCAGGCCAAAGCGGCGTATTGCACCATAAATTCGATATCGACGATACCGCCGGCATCCTGCTTGATATCGAACGCCACACCGGCATCGAACGCATTCGCGGCGGTACCGGCAGCAGTGGCCTTGGTGCCCAGGTTGCCGCGCATCTTGGCGCGCATCTCGCTGACTTCCGTGCGCAGTTTGTCGAGGTCCCGAGCCTGGCCCAGGACCTTGGCGCGCACGCCCTCGAACGCTGCCGCCACTTGCTTGCAGCCCACCAGCACACGGGCGCGCACCAACGCTTGATGCTCCCAGGTCCAGGCCTCGTTCTGCTGGTAACGCTCGAACGCGCTCAGCGAGCTGACCAGCAGCCCCGAAGCACCGGACGGGCGCAGGCGCATGTCGACGTCGTAGAGCTGGCCGGAGTTGGTCTGGGTGGTCAGCAAATGGATGATGCGCTGGCCCAGGCGGGTAAAGAACTGCGCGCTGTCGATCGGCTTGGCGCCGTCGGTTTCCGCCTGCGGGTCGCCGTCGTGGATGAACACCAGGTCCAGGTCCGAGCCGTGGCCGAGCTCCAGGCCACCCACCTTGCCGTAACCGATGATGACGAAGCCCGGGTCACACAGGCTGCCATCGCTGCGTTTTGGCTGGCCGTGGCGCGCCACCGTCTGGCGCCAGGCCAGGGCCAGCACCTGATCGAGGATGGCCTCGGCCAGCCAGGTCAGGTAGTCGCTGACTTTCATCAGCGGCAGGTTGCCACTGATTTCGGAGGCGGCCACGCGCAGGCTGTGGGCCAGCTTGAAGTGGCGCAAGGCCTCCATCTGCTGTTCCAGGTCGTCCTCGGGGATGCGCGTCAGGCGTTCGCGCAGCTCGGCGGCCAGCTCCGGCGCCAACGGCGGGCTGAACAGGCGGCCCTCATTGAGCAGTTCGTCGAGCAGCAGCGGGTAACGGGCCATCTGTTCGGCGATCCACGGGCTGGCGGCGCACAGGGTCAGCAGGCGGCGCAAGGCACCGGGGTTTTCGGTGAGCAGCACCAGGTAGGCGGAACGCCGCGCCACCGCTTCGACCAGCGGCAGCACACGTTCCAGCACCAGGTCCGGGTTGTCATGCTCCACGGCCTGGGCCAAAAGCCTGGGGATAAAAGCATCCAGGCGCTCACGGCCAATACGCTGTATCGAGCGCAATTGCGGGCTGGCGCGCAGGCCGGCCAGGCGGCGCAAGGCTTCGGCAGGCTGCTTGAAGCCGGCCTCTTGCAACTGGCGGCCAGCGGCCTCCTCATCCTGCGCCTGTTCCCACAACGGCGACCACTCGCCGCCTACTACCAGTTCGCCCTCGCCGTCCTCGTCATCCGGGTCGGCGATGACCTGACGGAAATGCCAGTCGACACGGCCGCGCCAGTGCATCAACTGGTCATGGAAGCTCTGCCAGTCGGCAAACCCGAGGATAAAGGCCACCCGCTCACGGTCGGTTTCGTCATCCGGCAGCATCTGCGTCTGGCGGTCGGCGATGGCCTGGATGGCATGCTCGGTGTACCGCAGGAATTCATAGCCTTCACGCAGCTCGCTAACCACCGCCGGCGGCAGGTAACCCTGGCCTTCCAGGGTCGCCAGCACCTTGAGCAGCGGCCGCTGCTGCAGGCTCAGGTCGCGCCCACCATGGATCAGCTGGAAGGCCTGAGCGATGAACTCCACTTCCCGGATGCCCCCAGCGCCGAGCTTGATGTTCTCGGACATGCCCTTGCGCCGCACCTCCTGCTGGATCAGCTGCTTCATGGTGCGCAGGGCTTCAATCGCGGAGAAGTCCAGGTAGCGTCGGTAGACGAATGGTCGCAGCATGTCCTGCAACTGCGCGCCAGCGGCCTGGTCGCCGGCCACCACCCGCGCCTTGATCATCGCGTAGCGTTCCCAGTCGCGACCCTGGTCCTGGTAGTACTGCTCCAGGGCATTGAAACTGAGCGCCAGGGCACCGGCCGAGCCATAAGGGCGCAGGCGCATGTCGACGCGGAACACGAAGCCATCGACGGTGACCGGGTCCAGGGCCTTGATCAGGCGCTGGCCCAGGCGGGTGAAGAACTCCTGGTTGTCCAACGACCGCTTGACCCCTTCGGTCTCGCCGCCTTCGGGGAAGGCGAAGATCAGGTCGATGTCCGACGACAGGTTCAACTCCACCGCCCCCAGCTTGCCCATGCCCAGCACCACCAAATGCTGTGGCTCGCCGCTACGGTTGCCGATCGGCGTGCCGAATTGCTGGCAGTGGCGCGGGTACAGCCATTGATAGGCTTCGTCGATGGCGGCGTCGGCGAGGTCGGACAGGTCGCGGCACGTCTCGCCCAGCTCGGCCTGGCGGGTGACATCGCGCCAGATAATGCGCAGCTGCTGGCGGTTGCGCTCGCGGCGCAGGTTGCGCGCCAGCTCGTCTTCGCTCTGTGCAGCCTGGGCCGCTGCCGCGATGTACCCACGCAGCTCGCCGGGTGCATAGCGGCGGTCCAGTTCACCACTGGCCAGCAGCGCGAACAGCATGGCCGGCTCGCGCTGGGCCAGGCCCATGACGAAGTCGCTGGCGGCAGCCACCTGGTCGAACTGTTGCCGATGAGCGGTACTCCAGGCGTTCAGGTCGAGCTCAGGGTGGCTGGCCAGCGCGTCCAGCAGAAACTGCTGGTTACGTGCGACCAGCGGTTGCAGGGTAGCGGGCAGTTCGAGCGGCAAAGGCAGGCGCATGGTCTATCCTTGATCGGCGTGAAAGTGGGAGGAAAAAGCGGCCACGGTAGAGCCGGACCCCGGTTGGACTGTCGTACAAAAGTTGGAAATAGCTGAAAAAAACCAATCAGTGGCAATAAACATCAAGAATCACCCGCTCTCGGCACAGCGCCAACCAACATGAACGTTTTTCCTCACAAGCCAAGGTGCGACCAAACGTCGCATTTGTGTAGTTTTACTACTACCCCGTTCGTGCAAAAGCATGAAATGCGCAAGCAAATGTAGTAAAACTACACGCCGCCGGGTCACACTCCGGTAATCCAAGAATTCACGACGTCTGCCCATAAGGCCAGTCGCAAACTCAGGCCCCCGATTCTGGTGGCCTTTCCGCCCTGGAGCAAGCCATGCAAGACCTCGATCCAATCGAAACCCAGGAATGGCTGGAAGCCCTGGAGTCGGTCCTCGACAAAGAAGGCGAAGACCGCGCTCATTACCTGATGACCCGTATGGGCGAGCTGGCCACCCGCAGTGGCTCACAGCTGCCGTACGCGATCACCACGCCATACCGCAACACCATCCCTGTCACCCACGAAGCACGCATGCCTGGCGACCTGTTCATGGAACGCCGCATTCGCTCGATGGTGCGTTGGAACGCGCTGGCCATGGTGATGCGCACCAACCTGAAGGACTCGGACCTGGGCGGCCACATCTCCAGCTTCGCCTCCAGTGCCACCCTGTATGACATCGGCTTCAACTACTTCTTCCAGGCCCCGACCGAAGAACACGGCGGCGACCTGATCTTCTTCCAGGGCCACGCTTCGCCAGGCGTCTACGCCCGTGCCTTCATGGAAGGGCGCATCAGCGAAGACCAGATGAACAACTTCCGTCAGGAAGTGGACGGCCAAGGCCTGTCTTCGTACCCGCACCCATGGCTGATGCCTGACTTCTGGCAGTTCCCGACCGTTTCCATGGGTCTGGGCCCGATCCAGGCGATCTACCAGGCGCGCTTCATGAAGTACCTGGAAGCCCGTGGCTTCATCCCGGCCGGCAAGCAGAAGGTCTGGTGCTTCATGGGCGACGGCGAGTGCGACGAGCCGGAATCCCTGGGCGCAATCGCCCTGGCCGGCCGTGAGAAGCTGGACAACCTGATCTTCGTCATCAACTGCAACCTGCAGCGCCTCGACGGCCCGGTTCGCGGCAACGGCAAGATCATCCAGGAACTCGAAGGCGTGTTCCGTGGCGGTGGCTGGAACGTCAACAAAGTCGTCTGGGGCCGCTTCTGGGACCCACTGCTGGCCAAGGACACCAACGGTGCCCTGCAGCGCCGCATGGACGAAGTCATCGACGGCGAGTACCAGAACTACAAAGCCAAAGACGGCGCGTACGTTCGTGAGAACTTCTTCAATACCCCAGAACTCAAGGCCATGGTCGAAGACCTGTCCGACGACGAGATCTGGAAGCTCAACCGTGGCGGCCACGACCCGTACAAGGTCTACGCGGCGTACCACCAGGCTGTGAACCACAAAGAGCAGCCGACCGTCATCCTGGCCAAGACCATCAAGGGTTACGGTACCGGTGCTGGCGAAGCCAAGAACACCGCGCACAACACCAAGAAGGTCGACGTCGACAGCCTGCGTCACTTCCGTGACCGCTTCGACATCCCGGTCAAGGATGCCGACCTCGAGCACCTGCCGTTCTTCAAGCCCGAAGAAGGTTCTGCCGAAGCCCGCTACCTGGCCGAGCGCCGCGCAGCCTTGGGTGGCTTCGTACCGCAGCGCCGTGCCAAGAGCTTCAGCGTACCGACCCCATCCCTGGAAACGCTGAAAGCGATCCTGGACGGCTCGGGCGACCGCGAAATCTCCACCACCATGGCCTTCGTGCGTATCCTCGCGCAGCTGGTCAAGGACAAGGAAATCGGCCAGCGCATCGTTCCGATCATCCCGGACGAAGCCCGTACCTTCGGTATGGAAGGCATGTTCCGCCAGCTGGGCATCTACTCGTCCGTCGGCCAGCTCTACGAGCCAGTCGATAAAGACCAGGTGATGTTCTACCGCGAAGACAAGAAAGGCCAGATCCTCGAGGAAGGCATCAACGAAGCCGGCGCCATGTCGTCGTTCATCGCTGCCGGTACCTCGTACAGCTGCCACAACCAGCCGATGCTGCCGTTCTACATCTTCTACTCGATGTTCGGTTTCCAGCGTATCGGCGACCTGGCCTGGGCCGCTGGCGACAGCCGCACCCGTGGCTTCCTGATCGGCGGTACTGCCGGCCGTACCACCCTCAACGGTGAAGGCCTGCAGCACGAAGATGGTCACAGCCACCTGATGGCGGGCACCATCCCGAACTGCCGCACCTATGATCCGACCTACGGCTACGAGCTGGCGGTGATCATCCAGGACGGCATGAAGAAGATGACCGAAGAGCAGCAGGACATCTTCTACTACATCACCGTGATGAACGAATCCTACCAGCAGCCAGCCATGCCGGCCGGTGTCGAGGAAGGCATCATCAAGGGCATGTACCTGCTGGAAGAAGACACCCGCGAAGCCGCGCACCACGTACAGCTGATGGGCTCCGGCACCATCCTGCGCGAAGTCCGCGAAGCAGCGAAGATCCTGCGTGAAGAGTTCAACGTCGGTGCCGACGTGTGGAGCGTCACCAGCTTCAACGAACTGCGTCGCGACGGCCTGGCCGTGGAACGCGCCAACCGCCTCAAGCCTGGCCAGAAGCCTCAGCAGACTTACGTCGAAGAGTGCCTGGCCGGCCGCAAAGGCCCGGTCATCGCCTCCACCGACTACATGAAGCTGTTCGCCGAGCAGATTCGCCAGTGGGTGCCGAGCAAAGAATTCAAAGTCCTGGGTACCGATGGTTACGGTCGCAGCGACAGCCGCAAGAAGCTGCGTCACTTCTTCGAAGTCGACCGCCACTTCGTGGTGCTGGCTGCCCTGGAAGCCTTGGCTGACCGTGGCGAGATCGAACCGAAAGTGGTGGCTGACGCTATCGTCAAGTTCGGCATCGATCCGGACAAGCGCAACCCACTGGACTGCTGAGGAGTATTTTTAAGTGAGCGAACTCATTCGCGTACCTGACATCGGCAGCGGTGAAGGTGAAATCATCGAGCTGTTCGTCAAGGTTGGTGACCGTATCGAGGCTGACCAGAGCCTGCTGACCCTGGAGTCCGACAAGGCCTCCATGGAGATCCCGGCTCCCAAGGCCGGCATCGTCAAGGAACTGAAGGTCAAGCTGGGCGATCGCCTGAAAGAAGGCGACGAGCTGCTGGTCCTGGAAGCCGAGGGCGCTGCGGCGTCCGAGGCTCCGGCCGCGGCCCCTGCACCTGCCGCCGCTCCGGCTGCCGCTGAAAAGCCGGCTGCCGAAGCTGCCCCTGCGCCAGCTGCAGCCCCGGCTGCTGCCAGCGTGCAGGACATCCACGTGCCGGACATCGGCTCGTCGGGCAAGGCCAAGATCATCGAAGTGCTGGTCAAGGTCGGCGACACCGTCGAAGCCGACCAGTCGCTGATCACCCTGGAGTCCGACAAGGCCTCCATGGAGATCCCGTCGCCTGCTGCTGGCGTGGTCGAAGAAGTCCTGTGCAAGCTGGAAGATGAAGTCGGCACTGGCGACCTGATCTTCAAGCTGAAAGTCGCTGGTGCCGCACCGGCTGCTGCTCCGGCTCCGGCCGCTGACGCTGCCGCACCGGCCAAGGCTGAGGCTGCCCCGGCCGCCGCACCTGCCGCTGCCGCCCCGGCTGCTGCCCCTGCCCCGGCTGCTACTGCCCCGGCTGCTGGCAGCAACGCCAAGGTTCATGCAGGCCCGGCCGTTCGTCAGCTGGCCCGTGAATTCGGTGTCGACCTGGGCGCTGTTGCGGCCACCGGCCCGCACGGCCGCATTCTGAAAGAAGACGTGCAGGTCTACGTCAAGGCGATGATGCAGAAGGCCAAAGAAGCACCGGCAGCCGCCGGCGCGACTGGCGGCGCTGGCATCCCGCCAATCCCTGCCGTCGACTTCAGCAAGTTCGGTGAAGTGGAAGAAGTAGCCCTGACCCGCCTGATGCAGGTCGGTGCCGCCAACCTGCACCGCAGCTGGCTGAACGTGCCGCACGTAACCCAGTTCGACTCTGCCGACATCACCGAGCTGGAAGCCTTCCGCGTTGCGCAGAAGGCCGTGGCCGAGAAGGCTGGCGTCAAGCTGACCGTGCTGCCACTGCTGCTCAAGTCCAGCGCGTTCCTGCTCAAGGAAATGCCGGACTTCAACAGCTCGCTGGCACCAAGCGGCAAAGCCATCATCCGCAAGAAGTACGTGAACATCGGCTTCGCCGTGGACACCCCGGACGGCCTGCTGGTCCCTGTGATCAAGAACGTCGACCAGAAGAGCCTGCTGCAACTGGCTGCCGAAGCCGCTGCACTGGCCGAGAAGGCGCGCACCAAAAAGCTGTCGGCCGACGACATGCAAGGTGCCTGCTTCACCATCTCCAGCCTCGGCCACATTGGCGGCACCGGCTTCACGCCGATCGTCAACGCGCCTGAGGTGGCGATCCTCGGTGTGTCCAAGGCAACCATGCAGCCGGTCTGGGATGGCAAGGCCTTCCAGCCGAAGCTGATGCTGCCGCTGTCGCTGTCCTACGATCACCGTGTGATCAACGGCGCTGCCGCCGCGCGCTTCACCAAGCGCCTGGGCGACGTGCTGGCGGATATCCGCACCCTGCTGCTGTAACACGCAGCCAGCCTGCCTCCCGGTTGGGGGGCAGGTACCCTTTTCGAGCTGCCACGCTCGTACCTCAACCCCGTCAGCGTTGGCGGGGCTTTTTTTTGCCTGGCGAAAATGATCTGGCGGCGCTCGATCTACCAGGCGCAGAAGCGCAAACGGCTAGCACCTAATGATTTCAGCCCGGCAGCCGAAAACATATACATGACACCCCGCATGGCCGCTTGCCAGCCTCCGGGACATAATGCAACCTTGCCAGATGCGCCGCCGTCCAGGCCGCGTCACCCTCTTCAAGCGAGCCTTCGATGAAAAGCCAACCCGATGCCGCCAGCCGTGTGGCGGCCGAGGTCGTCACGCAGCTTCCCGTGCCCTCGCGGCTCGGGATGCTGCGTTTCGAAAGGCTCAACGAAGCGACCTGGGCAATGCTCTACCTGGACCCAGCCTGCGAGCGCCAGTTCGGCCTGCACGCCTCAGAGCTTTGCGCACTGATCGACTCGCCCTACGCCAGCCTCATGGAGCCCGAAGCGCGCTACACGCTGCACGATGAGATTCAGCGCCAGTTGCAAGCGCGAGGCTATTACCGCGTGCGCTACACCTTGCACGCCCAGCCGCGCTCGTTGCGCCTGCTCGAAGCGGGTGAGGCCTACAAGCAGCACAACCGACACCTGCTGCGCGGCTTTCTGACCGTGCTCGACGACCCGCCCGAAGACGACATGGAGCTGGACGCCAACGAGCTGGAGTCGCGCAACAACCGCCTGCAACTTGCCCTGCAACTGAACCAGCGCACGCAGCAGGAACAGCTCGAACACCTGGAGCGCGTACGTGGCCAGCAAGACCTGATACTGCGCCTCGCCCGCCAGCGCTACAGCGCTGAGAATTCACTGCTCGAAGCCGCGCAGCTGATCACCCGCAGCGCCTGCGAAATCTACAAGGTGGACAGCGCCAGTATCTGGCACCTGGAAGGCCAGCGCCTGGAGCCGATCAGCGCCTGGCTGGGCAATGAGCAAGTGCATCGCTTGCCCGAGCCGATCGATGCCAGCCGCTTCCCCGACTACCTGGACGCCCTGCACGCCAGCCGCGCAATCGACGCGCACAACGCCAACCACGACCCACGCACCCGCGAACTGGCCCAGAGCCTGTACGCCGACAACAACGCCATGCTCGACGCCAGCATCCGCGTCGATGGCCAGGTAGTCGGCGTGCTGTGCCTGGAGCAGACCGGCCAGCCGCGGGCCTGGCAGTCGGACGAAATCGCCTTCGCCGGTGAGCTGGCCGACCAGTTTGCCCAGGTCATCACCAACCACAACCGGCGCACCGCCGCCAGCGCCCTGCACCTGTTCCAGCGCGCCGTGGAGCAAAGCGCCAGCGCTTTTCTGCTGGTCAACCGCGACGGCGTAGTGGAGTACGTCAACCCAAGCTTTACCGCAATCACCCAGTACAGCACCGACGAGGTGCAAGGCCGCCACCTGGCCGAACTGCCAGCGCTGGAAAACCTCAGCGAGCTGTTGTTCGATACGCCATCGAGCCTGGCCATGGGCAACAGCTGGCAGGGCGAGTTCAAGAGCCGGCGCAAGAACCTCGAACCGTACTGGGGCCAGCTGTCGATTTCCAAGGTGTATGGCGACAACCGTGAGTTGACCCACTACATCGGTATCTACGAAGACGTCACCCAGACCAAGCTGGCCCAGCAGCGCATCGAACGCCTGGCCTACACCGACAACCTGACCAACCTGGGCAACCGCCCGGCGTTCATCCGCAGCCTCGACGAACGCTTCGCCCGTAATGGCGAAAGCCCGATCTGCCTGCTGCTGGTGGACATCGACAACTTCAAGCGGATCAACGACAGCCTCGGCCACCAGACTGGCGACAAGCTGCTGATCAGCCTTGCCCGGCGCCTGCGCAACAGCCTCAGCGTCGGCGGTGTGCTGGCCCGCTTTGCCAGTAACGAATTCGCCGTGCTGCTCGACGACACCAGCCTGGAAGACGGCCAAGGCGTCGCCCAGCAACTGCTGCGCACCCTCGACAAACCCATGTTCGTCGACAACCAGCTGATCAACGTCACCGCCTCCGTGGGCCTGGCCTGCGCGCCGCTGCACGGCAGCGACCCGACTACCCTGATGAAAAACGCAGGCCTGGCACTGCACAAGGCCAAGGCCAACGGCAAACACCAGGTGCAGGTGTTCACCGAGGTGCTCAATGCCGAAGCCAGCTACAAGCTGTTCGTCGAGAACAACCTGCGCCGCGCGCTGACCCAGAACGAGCTGGAGGTGTTCTACCAGCCCAAGCTGTGCCTGCGCAGTGGTCGCTTGCTGGGCCTGGAAGCGCTGCTGCGCTGGAACCACCCCGAGCGCGGCATGATCCGCCCGGACCAGTTCATCAGCGTGGCCGAGGAAACCGGCCTGATCATCCCCATCGGCAAATGGGTGGTGCGTCAGTCGTGCCGCATGAGCCAGCAACTGCGCGCGGCGGGTATGGGTAATTTGCACGTGGCCATCAACCTGTCGCCCAAGCAGTTCTCCGACCCCGACCTGGTGGCTTCGATCGGCTCGATCCTCAAGGAAGAAGACCTCCCCCCTCACCTGCTGGAGCTTGAGCTGACCGAGGGCCTCCTGCTGGAAGCCACCGAAGACACCCACCGCCAGCTCGACGAACTCAAGGCCCTGGGGCTTACCCTGGCCATGGACGACTTCGGCACTGGCTATTCATCGCTGAGTTACCTGAAGAAGTTTCCGATCGACATCATCAAGATCGACCGTAGCTTCATCAACGAGATCCCCGACAACCAGGACGACATGGAAATCACCTCGGCAGTGGTGGCCATGGCCCACAACCTCAAGCTCAAGGTGGTGGCCGAGGGGATCGAGACGCCGGAGCAACTGGCGTTCCTGCGTCGGCACCGTTGCGATGTGGGCCAGGGCTACCTGTTCGACCGGCCGATTCCCGGGCGAGAGCTTGCGGAAAAACTCAAGCGCTACCCGCGCGGTCCAATGGCCTGACAGCTGCGTAAACCTCGGGCACTATAGAGTCCATTCGGGCCTCATCGCCGGCAAGCCGGCTCCCACAAGTTCGCGTCTGAACACCAAACCTGTGGGAGCGGGCTTGCCCCGCGAATGGCTCAACACCTATCCAACTGAAAAAACAGAGGAACGGCCATGGTCCTGCGTTCGGAAATCCTGGTGAACAAAAACGTCATGCCTACTGCGGAGCAGGCACTGCCTGGCCGCGAAACGCCAATGTCCCTGCCCGAGTTCCATTACGTGTTCGAAGGCACCCCACTGCTCGGCCCGTTCTTCGAGGGCAACATCGACTTCGCCATCTTCGGCCTGGGCTGTTTCTGGGGCGCCGAGCGCCGCTTCTGGCAGCGTGAGGGCGTGGTCAGCACCGTGGTCGGCTACGCCGGCGGCTTCACCCCCAACCCCACCTACGAAGAGGTCTGCTCGGGCCTGACCGGCCACACCGAAGTGGTGCTGGTGGTGTTCGACAAAGACAAAGTCAGCTACCGCGAGCTGCTGGCGATGTTCTGGGAACTGCACAACCCGACCCAGGGCATGCGCCAGGGCAACGACGTCGGCACCCAGTACCGCTCGGCGATCTTCTGCACCAGCCCCGAGCAGCTCGACCAAGCCAAAGCCAGCCGCGATGCCTTCCAGGCCGAGCTGAACAAGGCCGGCTTCGGCGAGATCACCACCGAGATCGACCAGGCGCCGACCGTGTTCTTCGCCGAGGCCTACCACCAGCAGTACCTGGCCAAAAACCCCGAGGGTTACTGCGGCATCGGTGGCACCGGCGTATGCCTGCCCCCTAGCCTGCAGGGCAACTGAACCATGAGCACGATGACCCTGTTCCACTCGCCGCTGTCGCCGTTCGTGCGCAAGGTCATGGTGGTGTTGCACGAGACCGGCCAGCTTGACCGTGTTGCGCTGCAGCCGGTGAACGTGAGCCCGGTCAGCGGCGACGAGCAGCTGAACCATGGCAACCCGATCGGCAAGATCCCGGCCCTGCGCCTGGAAGACGGTACCGTGCTGCACGACAGCCGGGTCATCTGCGAATTCCTCGACCTGCAGCATGTCGGCTTGCCGCTGCTGCCGCGCGAGGGCTCGGCGCGCTGGCGGCGAATGACCTTGGCGTCGCAGGCGGATGCGATCATGGATGCGGCGGTTTCGAGCCGTTATGAGAGCTTCCTGCGGCCTGAGGACAAGCGCTGGGACGGTTGGCTGCAAGCGCAAGGCGACAAGATAAGCCGCAGCTTGGCGAACCTTGAGCAGGAACACCTGGCCGAGCTGATTTCAGGCTTTGATCTGGCCGCGATTGGTGTGGCCTGCGCCCTTGGGTACCTGGACTTGCGCCAGCCTGACTTTGGCTGGCGCGAGCGCCAGCCAGGGTTGGCGGCGTGGTATGCCGAGGTGGCCAAGCGGCCATCGATGGTCGCTACCGCACCGAACACCTGATACACCGCAATCGCCGGCAAGCCGGTTCCCACAACGAAGGCTGCGCTACGGGCCCTGGACTACCCCAAGGGTTGGTGGGTGTCCAACCTCCTGGAGGCAGTCCACCCGGTGGGAGCCGGCTTGCCGGCGATAGGGCTGCACCGCAGCCCTCTGCCTCACTTGGCTATCGCAGGAAACAGCTGCCCGATTCTGCGCGCCAACCACCGCCCGATCTCTTTGTCTTCCCTCATGCCGCCCTCCCCACCCGCGCCCAGTCCAACCGGCGGGTCAGCACCATGAACACGCCCAGCAAGCCAAAGCACAGCAACGAACCCATCAACAGCGCATAGTCCTCGGCGCTCAGCAGCCCGTAAAGCATCGCGTACAGCGCCGCCAACCCCGCCGCAAAGCCCACACCCCGCCCTAGGCTGCGCAACACGTGGCTGAGATAGAAGCCGATCAACAGCACGCAGGCCGACGCCGACAGCCCATACGCCAGGCCAAAGCCGATGTGCTCGGACAGCGACAACAGCAGCAGGTAGAAGAACGCCAGTGCCACACCGACCAGGATGTACTGCACCGGGTGCACGCTGAGGTTCTTCAGCACCTCGAACAGGAAGAAGCCGGCAAAGGTCAGGGCAATGAACAGCAAGGCGTATTTGATCGCACGCTCGCTCTTGAGGTACTGGTCCACCGGGTCGACGAAACTCACACCGAAAGTGCGCTCGCTGAAGTCCGCGCACTGCCCGGCGCCGGCACACTGGCGCAGGGCGTCTTCCAGGTTGGTGGCGAAGAATGAAGTCTGCCAGTGCGCGCTGAAGCCCTTGTCGTCGATATCGCGGCGGTTGGGCAGGTAGCTGCCGATAAAGCTTGGATGCGGCCAGTTGGCGCGCATGTCGACGCTACTGGTGCGGCCCACCGGCAGCAGGTGCAGTTGCCCGGTGCCCTGCAGCGCCAGGTCGAAGCCATAGCTGAATTCACGGGTCTGCTGGCCATCCAGTTGCGGCAAGGCCACGTGCACGCCACTGCGCAGCCAGTCCAGCCCGGTACCCGCCGCGAAAGCCAGGCGTTGATCGTCAAGGTGGAGTTCCAGGGCATTTTCAATGCCACGGATATCGCTGATGCCCACCACCAGGAACGGCTTGTCGAAGCGGTAGTCGTCGAAATCCTTGTCGATGCCCCAGCGTTCCGGCAGCTTGAAGCGGCCCGAGAGGCGCCCCTTGGCGTGGAACAGCCGCGCCTGGTAGATGCCGCGGGCACGCAGTTCGGTGTCCACGCCCAGGTCAGCGTCGAAGGTTTCTGGCAAAAAGTACAGGTGGCCGGCGATGGTGCTGGTTTCCTGCACGCTCTGGCCGTCCTTGTCGATCCAGCGGCGCTGGAGCTTGCGGTAGGGCACCACCAGCAACGGGCCGCTGATCTGCTGGTCGAAACTGGCGCTCTGGGCAATGTCTCGCAGCACGCTATCGCGCAGGTTCTGGCGCTCGTCGATAAGGTTGTCGATCATCAGCAGGGGAATCAACAGCAACACGATCAGCAGGGCGATGGTGCCGAGCTTGAAACCTAGGGTCTTGTTCATAGGGCCTCCTGTGGCAGTGGGCGCAGTGTGTGCGCCTTGCGTGGAGACCTTGGGGAGGTTGTGTGGAGATTCGGTGTTTTTGCGGTGCGCCGCAGCCCGTGTGGGAGCCGGCTTGCCGGCGATGGGCTGCGCAGCGGCCCGCAAGGATTTCAGCTGATACGCCGCTCCGGCAGCCACAGCCTTACCCGCACCCCGCCATCGACATTGTTCACCGCCAGCGCCCCGCCGTGCAGTTGCATCACCTCGGCCACGAAATTAAGCCCCAACCCCGTGCTCTTGCGCCCGCTCGCTGGGCGCGGCAGCGAGTAGAAGCGCTCGGCGACGCGCCCGATGGCGTAAGCCGGTATCGCCTCGCCCTGGTTGAACACACTCAGCGCAACGCGCTCGCCATCGCGCTCCAGCTCGAACAACAGCGCACCACCGGGCGGGGTGAAATCCAGCGCATTGTCGAGCAGGTTGGCCAGCGCCTGGCGCATCAGGAACGGGTCGCACAGCAGCCACAACCCGGCCGGCACCCGCTGGCGCACCTGCAAGCCACCCGCGTCGATCCGCGCCGCATGCGCCAGCAACAGCTCATCTACCAACGCTGCCAAGGCCACCTGCTGCTCATCCTCCAGCGCCTGCATCTGCTCGACCCGAGCCAGGTTGAGCAAACGTTCGATCATCTGCTGCAAGCGCTCGCTTTCGCGCTCGATGTTGCCGGCAAACCGCGCCCGCTGCTCGTCAGGCATATCGCCCTGCAGCAGCTCGGAGGCACCGCGAATGGCCGCCAGCGGGCTCTTCAGTTCATGGGTGAGGGTGTGCACGTAGCGCTCGACATACGCCTTGCCCTCCAGCTGGGTGCGCATGCGCTCCACCGCATTGGCCAGATGCGCCAGCTCGCCGCCCTTGTAGTGCGGCAGCGCTGCGCGCTCGCCCTCGCTGACCGCCTGCGCGTACCGCGCCAGCTTGCGCAGCGAGCGCGCCAGCCACCAGGACAACGCCGCGCCAATCAGCAGGCCCATGCCGATCAACCCCAACCCCAAGCCAAGCAGGCGCTGCTCGGAACGGTCGATATAAGGCTGCAGCGAACTGTTGGGCTTGGCCACGGTGACCACGCCGATGATCTTGCCATCGTCGAGAATGGGCGCCGCCACGTGCATCACCGAGGTGTTTTCATCCTCCTCGACGCTGCGCGTGGAACGGGCACCGTACTGGCCCCGCAGGGTCAGGTAGACGTCATTCCAGCGCGAATAATCCTTGCCCAAGGCCTCGCCGCTGGAGTCCAGCAGCACGATGCCATGGGCATCGGTCACGTAGATGCGGTGGCTGACCTGGTTCTTCGCCAGGCCCCAGATCTGCGCGCCCGGGCTGCGCACGGCATAGGCCTTGAGTACCTCCGGCAAACGGCTCTGCGCCAGGGTGCCGGCCTTGACGTCGTCGCGCAGGATCTCCGCCAACAGGTTGGCGGTGTCTACCAGCGTTTCTTCGGACGACTGGCGCACCACCGGGCGAATCTGCTCACGCACCGTGTTCAGCAGGAAGTAACCCGCCAGCCCGACGAACAGGAAGTACACAAGAAAAATCCGTATGCCCAGGCGCATCAGGCCTGTTCCGGGCTATAGCTGTAGCCCAGGCCGCGGTGAGTCTGGATGGGCTCGGCATCGGCGGCCACCTGGCGCAGCTTGGCGCGCAGGCTCTTGATATGGCTGTCGATGGTGCGGTCGTAGCCAGCGTCCGATGCCACGCCAAGGGCATCGAGCAGCTGCTCGCGGCTGAACACCCGCTGCGGTTGCTCCAGCAGGCATTGCAGCAAACGGAATTCGTGGCGGGTCAGGGCCAGTGGCTGGCTGCGGTAGCTGATCTGCATGCGCCGGGTGTCGAGCTGGAACAGTGGCGTTTCACCCAAAGGCTCGGCACGTGGCGCCATGCGCTTGAGGATGGCCCGCACCCGGGCGGCCACCTCGCGAGGGCTGAAGGGCTTGACCACGTAATCGTCAGCGCCGATTTCCAGCCCTACCACGCGGTCGATCTCACCGTCGCGGGCGCTCAGGAACATCACCGGTACTTCGCTGAAGCGGCGCAGTTGGCGGCAGGTTTCGAAACCACTGATGTCCGGCAGGCCGATGTCGAGAATGACCAGGTCGGCGGGGCGCAGGCGTTGCTGGTCGAGGGCCGCGCTGCCCAGGGTCACCCACTCGGTGCTGTGGCCGTCGGCTTGCAGGGCGTAGACCAGGGTGTCGGCGATGGCGGCTTCGTCTTCGACGATGAGGATGTGGGGCATCTGAGCGGCAAGCCTCAAGCTGCGAGCTTCAAGTAAAAGCGGATCGCGTGAACTTACACTGATCTGCTGTTACTTGCAGCTTGCGGCTTCAAGCTTGCGGCTGCTGCTCAGCAGTCAGGCTTGCCTGCGGTAAAGCGCTTGGCCGGGTTTACCGCGGCCTTGAATTCACGCAGGGCCTTGGCACCCACCAGCAGCGGATAGTTGAAGCTGCTGCGGTCCACCAGGTTCACTTCCACCGTGCGCTTCACGTCGCCCAGGCACAGCTCGAGGTCGACCACGGGCCGGCGTGAAAGCTCGGGCGCATCACCCTCATCTTCTTCATCGGCGCGGTTCTTGATCTTGCTGATGCGCGAAACCTTGTGCTCGTAGACTTTGCCGTCCGCGTCCTTGGTCGCCAGGCGGAAGCGCACCCAATCATCGCCATCGCGGGTAAAACGCTCGATGTCCTTGGCCGACAGCGACGCAGTATAGGCGCCGGTGTCCATCTTGGCCTTCAGGGTTTCGCCAAGCTCGGGCAGGGCAATGTTCTCGTAGCGGCCGTACAGCGTGGGTTCTGCGGCCATTACCGGCAGCGCCAACAGCGACAACAGGGCAAGCATCGGTTTCACAGGCAGGCTTCCTTGAGGGTGGTGAGTGCTTAGACTGTGCAAGCAGCATAGGTTCGCTGTCACAAGGGTAATCAACACACTGTGAAACATTTGTCTCGGCCGCTGGGCATTGGACATTTGGCGTAGGCGGCGGCGCTGCTTATCATTGCCGCCCGTTTATTACCCACAACAAGAGTTTCCCTATGCGTCACCTGCTTACCGGCATTCTTACGACCACCCTGCTGCTGATCAACACGGTGGTGATGATCTGCCCGCTGCTGGTCTTCGCCCTGCTCAAACTGGTGTTGCCGGGCCGGTGGCGTGACTACGCCTCCGCTGCCGTAATGTGGGTCGCCGAAGCCTGGTCGGAAATCGACAAGGCCATTTTTGCCTTGTGTATCCCAACCCAATGGGACATCCGCGGCGTCGAGAACCTGCGCAAGGACACTTCGTACCTGGCCGTGAGCAACCACCAGACCTGGGTGGACATTCCCGCGCTGATCGAGAGCCTCAACCGTCGCACGCCGTTCTTCAAGTTCTTCCTCAAAAAGGAGCTGATCTGGGTGCCGCTGCTGGGCCTGGCCTGGTGGGGGCTGGATTACCCGTTCATGAAGCGCTACAGCAAGGCGTTTCTGGAAAAGCACCCCGAGCTCAAGGGCAAGGACCTGGAAATCACCAAAGCGGCCTGTGAACTGTTCAAGCGCCAGCCGGTGACTGTGGTGAATTACCTTGAAGGCACCCGCTTTACCGAAGCCAAGCGCCAGGAGCAGCAATCGCCTTACCGCTACCTGCTCAAGCCCAAGGCCGGGGGTGTGGCTTTTGTACTGGCGGCGTTGGGTGAACAGCTGGATGCGTTGCTGGACGTGACCATCGTCTACCCCGGCGACAAGGCACCCGGGTTCTGGGATTTGCTTGATGGCAGCATTAGCCGGGTGATTATCGACATTCAGGTGCGTGAGCTGGACCCGGCGTTGTGGGGTGGGGATTACGAAAGTGACCCTGCGTTCCGGCAGACGGTGCAGGCTTGGGTGAATCAGTTGTGGCTGGAGAAGGACCAGCGAATAGAGAAACTCCGGGCGGAGATTGGCTGAATCTGCGCCGCCTGATCGGGCCTCATCGCGGGCAAGCCCGCGCCTACAAGGACACCACAAACCTGTAGGAGCGGGCTTGCCCGCGATGAGGCCGGCAAAGACACTGCACAACCACCATTAAAAGCCAGGCTAATAATCGGCATTAGAATTACTTCTTTGTCATCATCCGCCCTAGCGGATAAAAATCGATCAAAGCACAACTACAAAAAAGCCTGGATCGATCAATGGCCAACCAACCTAGCTCCGCCCCGCCCCAGCTTCGCCGCGTCCTGGGCCTGCCCGCCCTGGTATTCTTCGGCCTGGTCTACATGGTCCCGCTGACCATCTTCACCACCTACGGCATCGTCACCGAACTCACCGGCGGCCGCACCGCTGGCGCCTACCTGGTCACGCTGGTGGCCATGCTGTTTACCGCTGCGTCCTACAGTTTCATGGTCAAACGCTTCCCGGTCGCGGGCTCGGCGTACTCCTACAGCAACATGGCGTTCGGCCAGAACATAGGCTTCCTGGCGGGCTGGTCATTGCTGCTCGACTACCTGTTCCTGCCGATGATCAACTACTTGCTCATCGGCCTGTTCCTCAACATCGCCTTCCCAGCCGTTCCCGCCTGGGCCTTCGTGCTCGCCTCCATCGCGCTGGTGACCGTGCTCAACGTGGTTGGCATCAACTCGGTGGCCAAGACCAGCAATTTGATCGTCGGGGCGCAGATCGTCTTCATCGGCGTGTTCGTCGCGCTGTCGTGGCAGGGCTTGGGCAACGGCCAGCTGGACTGGCTGGCGCCGCTGAGCGGTGATGGCAGCGCCCCCGGCTTCGGCCCACTGATGGCCGGCGCGGCGGTACTGTGCCTGTCGTTCCTGGGCTTCGACGCTGTGTCCACCCTGGCCGAAGAAAGCCGCAACGCCCGCCGCGACGTGCCCCGGGCGATCATCCTCACCACGCTGTTCGCCGGCCTCCTGTTCACCGTACTGGCTTACGTAAGCCAGCTGGTTCTGCCGGGCAGCACCTTCGCCAATGCCGATGCGGCCGCCAACGAGGTGATGCTGAAGGCGGGCGGGCAGTTCCTGGCCAACTTCTTCACTGCCGCCTATGTGGCCGGCAGCCTCGGCTCGGCCCTGGCGTCCCAGGCAGCGGTGTCGCGCATCCTCTACACCATGGGCCGTGACCGGGTGCTGCCGCAGCGTACCTTCGGCCACCTTTCGCCACGCCTTGGCACACCGGTGTACGCCATCTTGCTGGTGTCGGCGTTCTCGTTGCTGGCGTTGGTGATCGACCTGGCCACCCTCGCCTCGCTGATCAGCTTTGGCGCGTTGGTGGCGTTCTCGGCGGTGAACCTGGCAGTGGTGAAAACCCACCTGATGGATGACAGCGCGCAGCGTAACCTCAAGGGCCTGCTGTGCTATGGCGCGGTGCCGCTGGTGGGGTTGAGCCTGACCTTGTGGCTGTGGACCAGCCTGTCGGCGCTGACCTTGGTGATTGGCCTGTGCTGGTTCGCGCTGGGGCTTGCGTACCTGGCGGTACTGACTGCCGGCTTCCGTCGCCCGGTTAGCCTGGTGGACTTCTCCGAAGCCGCCTGACTGGGAATACGTGCTGGCTGCACCGGCCCCATCGCCGGCAAGCCGGCTCCTACAGGTTAACCGCGGCACTTGAAGTCGGTGATTACCCTGTGGGAGCCGGCTTGCCGGCGATAGGGCCAGCAGCGGCCCTGCATGCCCTTCAGACCGAAGGCTGAGCCAACGGCGCCGGCGTAGTCCACAAACTACCCAGGTTCTGCAACAACGACCCGGCAATCCCCTGCTGCCCCAAGTACTGCAGAATCAATGGGGCAAACTGCCCGATCATGCCGGTATCCATCCCCAACGCCTTGAACGCACTGTCCAGGTCGCTGCGGTTCTCAACGTCATTGCCCAGCGCATTGCTCAACGCCGACTGGCTTTCACTGTTCTTGCCCAGCATTTCACCCAGCCCGCTCAACCCGCCCAGCGCATTGGCGCCCGACAGCAGGTCCAGCCCAGGCACGGCTTTGGTCAATTGGCCGTAATCGTCAGCGCTCAGGTTATTGCGCGCCAGCCCCAACATCGCCCCTGCCCCGCCCACGGCCTGCTCCGGGGTGATCTTAAGTTCGCTGCCCAGCGTATTGAGCAAATTGGCCTGCGCCTCGGGCGCCTGCACCTGGCCCTGCTGCTTCTGGTTCTGCATGGCCGACACGGCGTTGGCGGCATCGCTGAGGTTGAAGGCGAACACCGGGCTTGCGGCCAGGGTCATCAGGGTTGCCAGGGTGAATGCTTTCATTGGGGGGACCTCGTGGGCCGGGATGGCCTGGGAAACGAGGGGTTTGACTGGCGTTTCAAGCTATTGTTCCAAGCTGCTTGTCGGGACGCACCGGCAGCCATGATCAGTCGCGAACACCTGTCATTTTTGCCAGTAGCTACATGCGATAGGCATCGAGATACTCAGGGAAGCCAGAATAATCGGAGCGACAACGCGCTCCGCCTGATGGAGATGAGAATTGTATGAACAGAGGCGAAAAACATGTTTATACCGCCTACGGGTTTTCCGCTACGGCCCAACGAGCACGGACTGCGCTTGGTTTCAATGGCGAGCACCTACTAGCGCATACGTCACTCTATATTCTCGGCGCTGGCTACAGAGCCTTCAACCCCAGCCTGCTTCGCTTTTACAGCGCTGACAGCTTGAGCCCATTTGGCGACGGGGGAATAAACAGCTACGCCTATTGTTCAGGCGACCCCGTGAATCAAATCGATCCGACTGGGCACGCCTCCTTCCTGTACACACTCCTGCGCTCAGCAAAATTTTTTCCGAAAATTCAATTACCTAGGCGTGGTCCGGAACTCAAGTTGCCGACGCAGCCCACAACATTAGCGCCCAAGCATTTTAGTAAAGCAAGGCTACAGGACATGAGTTATTCCGAGAATCAATATTTGTTCAGAATATCAAAATCGGAATTGAACGATGCCAAGCGTGCCATTATGAGTGCTTCCAGTGAGGCGACTGCAGCCACTGCTACCAAACGCTTTATTTCGCTGGAAAACCGCCACCATCAGATAGCTGAAGGGCTCAACACAAAGATCACCAGCCGCCATGCACACGTTCTTCAGCAGATGACCGAGCAAAATCTGTACAGGCCGAAAATGAAGATGAGGTTTAATTCAGAGTTGCTCCACTTGATCCGCGACGGAATGGATCTGGAAATCCCTAACGCTTATGACATGAGAACCATCAGGCCTCCTTACTAGGAGCGCAAGCACCTACATGCTCAACAGCTGGCTTGGACAGGCTGTCTTCGTCAACCACATGGCTTTGCCTCCTGTACCCAGAGAGCAGCATGTTTGCTTGGCGAGATCCTACTATGCGTTAACTAGGCCGAGCATAAGAAACCCAACCTGAATTTCTACTGGGTTTCAGTTTTTTCCGCTTACGTGTAGGACGTTTCTGAATTACAGTCCCAAGCCGCTTAAGCCATTGCGATGATCTGGGCTGGGCTCTAGTCTCGGGCGGTCGCTGCGAAATCAGCGACCGGCTTTGACAGGCCGCCTTGGTATGAATCACATGGCTCGCCTTTATGGCAGCTGTGCATGGGGCACTTCGTGTGCGCCGGGTTTTGGTTCACCTACCGGTCTGTCAACCCCTGTACAGCTGCCACCAATTGTTTGACAGCAGATGGTGATGGCCCTCATTCAAGGTGTTCCATCATGCTTAAGATTGTCCCCGATCCACCCCACACCTCCCATTCCCTCGAAGACACCCTCATCCAGGCCACGGACTACGCGCTGTGCGCCCAAACCGTCGCGCAGCAGGCGGTTCTGCTGCAGCCCAAATCGCCGGTTTCGATCCTGATGATGGCCACGATGCACGAACTTGAAGCGCTGCGGGTGTTGCTTGAGGCGGCGTTGATCCAGGTGCAGATGCCGGCGGGGCCGCGAATGCGGCACTAAGGCTCGAGCCATTTGTTGGCGGGTCTGGCCTCATCGCGGGTAAACCCGCTCCTACACGTGCAGCGCATGGCAACGGCCAGCGCAGAGCCTGTAGGAGCGGGTTCACCCGCGATGAGGCCCGACCAGCCAGTAGAGAACTTTCACGGGATAGAACAATGACAACCGAAGACACCAAAACCACCGTGGGCAAAACCTTCTTCTTTCAAGCCGAAGGCCACACTCAACCGCTGTTCTGCATCGCCCCCGGCATTCCGTGCCAAAGCGCTCGCGAACAGGCTTCGGAACTGATGGGCTATGTACGAGACATGACCCTCACCGGCGTGATGGAAGGCGATCAGCAACTGATATGGGCTTCCCACTACCTGAGCGCAATGGCCAAGGCGCTGCTGGATGATGCCGAGCTGGGGATGATGCGCTGAGTAAGAGGTTTGCAGGGCTGGCCTCATCGCGGGCAAGCCCGCTCCTACAGGTTATGAACAATCACTGAGAGAGGCTGTAAAACTGTTATTTCTGCCAGTATGAAAATCTCTGCGGTCATTCAGAATGGGCGTGTAGCAGACCATTTGAATCCAGTGCGACAGGGACTTGAATCATGGCTAAAGCAGCGAATCGAACGCTATTCTTCTATCAAGGCAACCAGCTCGTTTCCGTGCAGGACGGTGACCAGCATCTCGCCATTTTCCGCAACGATGCGTTACCGCTGGCAGAGCTGAGTACAGACCCGACGATAGGCAGCGCTTTGCTGGCCACCGATACCCCAGGATCGGTACTCGCGGTGCAAAACGCAAACGTGCAAGCAGAAGAAAGCCCCTCAGCATGAGGGGCTTTTCATTACATCAGGGCATCAAGCCGCGCCCCACATCTTGTGCGGGTCGATCACGAATTTCTTCGGCACGCCTGCATCGAACTCGCCGTACCCTTCCGGCGCCTGATCCAGGTTGATCACCTGCACACCCACCACTTCAGCAATGTTGATGCGGTCCCACATGATCGCCTGCATCAGCTGGCGGTTGTATTTCATGGTCGGGGTCTGGCCGGTGTGGAAGCTGTGCGACTTGGCCCAGCCCAGGCCGAAGCGGATGCTCAGCGCGCCGATCTTGGCAGCGGCATCGACCGCGCCTGGGTCTTCGGTCACGTACAGGCCCGGGATGCCGATGCTGCCAGCAACGCGGGTCACCTGCATCAGTGAGTTCAGCACGGTGGCTGGGGCTTCGTGCTTGGCACCTTCGTGGCCATGGCCGCGGGCTTCGAAGCCGACAGCATCCACGGCGCAGTCCACTTCAGGCTCGCCAAGGATGTCGATGATCTGCTCATGCAGCGGGGTGTCCTTGGACAAGTCGACGACTTCGAAGCCCTGGGACTTGGCGTGGGCCAGGCGGGCCGGGTTGAGGTCGCCGACGATCACACAGGCGGCGCCCAGCAGGCGGGCGGAGGCAGCCGCAGCCAGCCCGACCGGGCCGGCACCCGCAACGTAAACGGTGCTGCCTGGGCCTACGCCCGCAGTCACGGCACCGTGGTAGCCCGTCGGCAGAATGTCGGACAGGCAGGTCAGGTCACGGATCTTTTCCATGGCCTTGTCGCGGTCCGGCAGTTTCAGCAGGTTGAAGTCGGCATACGGCACCAGCACATATTCGGCCTGGCCACCGGTCCAGTCGCCCATGTCGACATAGCCATAGGCACCACCGGCGCGGGCCGGGTTGACGGTGAGGCAGACACCGGTGTGCATCTCTTTGCACGAGCGGCAGCGGCCGCAGGCAACGTTGAACGGTACCGACACCAGGTCGCCGATTTTCAGGCGTTCTACATCGCGCCCCAGTTCGACGATTTCACCGGTAATTTCGTGGCCCAGTACCAGGCCGACTTGGGCAGTGGTGCGGCCACGGACCATGTGCTGGTCGGAGCCGCAGATGTTGGTGGAGACCACCTTCAGGATGACGCCGTGTTCGATTTTCTTGCCGCGCGGGTCCTGCATTTTCGGGTAGTCGATGTGTTGCACTTCGACCTTGCCGGCGCCGAGATATACCACTCCACGATTGCCAGACATGCTCTTACCTCGCTTGATTTTTATTTATGCAGCGGTGGTTGAACGCGCCGCCATCCATGGGCGGCTGGTGTTACTGGAATGCAGGGAATTGTGGGCCTGATGGGCGATGTCGCAGTGACTGGAAGCGACAGGGAGATACCTTTTTACGGCAGGCCCAAAGGGGTGGGCCCAATCGCCGGCAAGCCGGCTCCCACAGGTACACCACAGGCCTCAAGCCTGGCGCATTACCTGTGGGAGCCGGCTTGCCGGCGATGAGGCCAGGCCTGGCGATAAATACCGAGCTTGGAATGATGCACTGATAGGCCCAATGCCGGGGCAAGGGCGCAAGCGAATGCCCCGGCGGCACCTGTTACTTTTGCCAGTTTCATTAATCTGGCGACCGTTCAAAACTGAAAAAGATTCGCGGCCAGCGCCTGTAGATAACCCACCCGATACTCGACGTACAGCACTCAAGGATCCAAAGCCATGAGCGTGTCATTGAGCAACACCCAGTTTTTCTACCAAGGCGACAAGCTGATCACCGTCAAACACGGCGACCAGCACCGCGCTATCTTCCGCAATGCCGCGATGCCGCTGGCCGAGGTGCAGGCCGGCGAAGCTTCCAGCGCCGGGCTGCTGGCAACGGACGACAAAGGGTCTGTGCTGCAGGTGAATAGCAAAGAGGAAGAGCAGACTCACGCCTATTCAAGTTACGGCCATGCCCCCACCTTGCCTTCTCCCCTGACGCTGCTTGGGTTCAATGGCGAGCGTTATGACCACGCTATTACAGGGTCATTGTTAGGCAATGGTTACCGCCGCTTCAACTCGACACTCATGCGCTTTTGCGCGCCTGATAGCTGGGGCCCTTTTTCAGTGGGAGGACTGAACACTTACTGTTATTGCCTAGGTGACCCCGTCAACCACGTCGACCCGTCAGGCCATATCAGCCTGCCCATGCTGGCTAAAGCCATTATCAAATTTCTTGGACTCCGCCACCGCCCATTGCCTTTCACCGGTACCAACGGAAGGATGTTCATGGGTTCATCCCTACCTCGGCCATCTCGGCAGGTAGCGGCCGTCGCGCCAAGCCCAAGGCCAGTGACAGCCCCCCACTCAAGCATTCAGACACCACAGCAAGCGCTACCGGCGCCCGCTCTCATAGAGACACCGAGCATGGTCCCAGCTGGGGTGAACGCTTCTCCTCCTTGGCCCACGGGCGCAACTAATGGTCGTTTGCTCCACGACTTGCCTTCTGTGCGTCACAATCGATCGGCTTCGCTAGCACGCGTTCTGCCACGTCGTCAGCCAGGCACTGTGCCTAGAGCGCGCCACTATTCTTCCGACTCCTCGTTGTCAACAGACGCTTCAACAGACTCCACACCGACGGGCAGTCGCGCTGCCAGTCCCGCCCTCTCCTACTTGGAGCAACGTGCACGGGGTTTGAGAAGTAGCGCTTACCACAGCCGACGGTTCGATTAATGAAGTGCAAAAAAAAACCCCATCTGAGGGTTTTTTTTGCGCGTGGCCGGTGACTGGATGCGACAAGAAGATGCCATTTAGCGGCAGCGCTTCATCACATCACCTGGCAATTCTGCCAGTAGCCAAAGGCTCGGCCCGAAACCTAGCATTGGCTTGCTGTCAAACCTACAGGAGCGTTAGTGATGAGTGAATTCAAATCAGATATCGAGAAGAAGATCGCACTGGCCACGATGAGCGTCGACGATGAAATCGTTTTCGCTGGGGCGCCTGGTCCGACCCGGGTCACCCGCAAAAGCTGGCGAGAAAACACCTCGCAGATGCTGAAGGTCACCGTATTCACTGAAGGTGGCCCTGGCTATGCGGATTCGGCTTTCCAATTCAGCAAAGCGCAAGCGGAGTCGTACATGAAAGTCGGCGACACTTACACTCAAGAGACTGATGACGGCGATGTGGACTACCGCATCATCAGCAAGACCTGGACCTTCGTCGATGGCGGCACCCTGAAGGTTCAGATCGGCTACGAGAAAGAATAATAGGGTCGTCCGTACCTGACGACCCTAGTGTTCACAGCACCACGGTGCGGTTGGCGTTCAGAAACACCCGCCGCTCGATGTGATACCCCACAGCCCGCGCCAGGGTCAGGCATTCGATATCCCGCCCCTTGGCAATCAGGTCTTCCGGATAGTGGCTGTGGTCCACCACCTCGACGCCCTGGGCAATGATCGGCCCTTCGTCGAGGTCGTTGTTGATGTAGTGCGCCGTGGCGCCAACCATCTTCACGCCCTTGTTGTACGCCTGGTGGTAAGGCTTGGCGCCCTTGAAGCCCGGCAACAGCGAGTGGTGAATGTTGATCGCCCAACCATCCAGGCGCCGGCACAGCTCGGGCGACAGCACCTGCATGTAACGGGCGAGGATAACCAGCTCGGCACCCGTCTCCTCGATCACCTGCAGCACCTTGCGCTCCTGCCCCGCCTTGTCGTTGGGGTCGAGGGCGAAGTGGTAGTAGGGGATCTTGTGCCAGTGCGCCAGGGGTTCCAGGTCGGGGTGGTTGGACACCACCGCAACCACGTCCATGCCCAGCTGGCCGATGCGCTGGCGGTACAGCAGATCGTTCAGGCAGTGGTCGGCCTTGGACACCATGATCACCACCTTGGGGCGGTGGTTGGGCGCAGTCAGCTCGAAGGCCATGCCGAACGCTTCACTGCGCTCGGCGAGGCCGGCGCGGAAGCTGGCCTCGTCGAAATCGTCCGGCTGGCGGAACTCCACGCGAATGAAGAAGCGCCCCGACTGCCGGTCATCGAAGGAGTGGTGCTCCGTCACGTAGCAGCGCTGCTCGAAGAGGAAACGCGTCACCACGTCGACGGTGCCGAGCATGCTCGGGCAGTCGGCGGTGAGAATCCAGGTATCCGGTGCCCGACTCATGTTCTGCTCTCCTTAAGCTTCGATGCTCAGGCCGTATTCAGCCGAAGCGTCCTGCAGCCACAGCCACCAGTAGTCGGCGAAGCTGCGGCGAATCACCAGCTCCCAGGTGTCTTCGGCGGTGCGGCGGATCACCAGTTGCGACTTGGCGAACACGGTGCCGACGGCCTTGCCCACCGGGAAGTTGTTCGGGTGCACATCATAGCTGGTGGATTTCATCAGCACTTCGCGCACGTTCGGGCCGCGCAGCTCCAGCAGGCTTTGCCCGCCGCTGACGTTGACCACCTGGATGTGCTGGCCTTCGAGGGCCGCGCGCAGCTTCTGCTCGACGGCGAACTCCTGGCCGCCAGGCACGATCAGCAGCCACTCATCCGGGCCCAGCCACTGCAGCGACATCTCGTTGTTGGCGACCACGGTCAGGGCTACCGGCAGCTCCAGGCCCAGGGCCTTGTGCACGCCTGCGGCGAATTCCGGGTTGTGGCCGTCGCCACGCAGGGTCAGGTGACCGAGGAATTTCTTCTCGCGCAGGGTCACGCCTGCGTTCTTGCGGCCTTTACCAACCAGGCTGGCCAGGTCGGCGTGGTGCAGTGGCGACTGGGCCTTGGCTTCGGCGCCGGGGTTTTGCTGGAAGACGTTGATAGCGCTCATTTGTTACCTGCCTTGAATTCTTGGTGGTCGATACGACGCAGCTTGCAGGGTGTGTTTACCGGCCTCATCGCCGGCAAGCCGGCTCCCACAGGGACCGCACCTACCTTCAGATCTGCATCGATCCTGTGGGAGACATCTGCTTGGCCTCATTGCTGGCACAGCATCAGCCTTCAGAACTGCATCGAACCTGTGGGAGCCGGCTTGCCGGCGATAGGGCCAGCCGGCTCACCACAGGGCCCGGAGTCAAACGTTCTGCCGCTCACCCTTCGGATCGAAGAACACCGAAGACACGATTTCGGCCTCGATCACGCTGCCATCGGCCTGCGGCGAGTAAACACGCTCGCCCATGCGCTTGAGGCCGCCCTTGACCACACCCATGGCGAACGAATAGCCCAGGGAGTTGGAGGCGTAGCTGGAGGTGACGTGGCCAACCATGTCCATCGGGATTGGCTGTTTCGGGTCGAACACCAGCTGGGCGCCTTCCGGCAGCCACTTGGTCGGGTCCACAGGCTTGAGGCCCACCAGCTGCTTGCGGTTCTCGCGCAGGCAGTCTTCGCGGTTCATGCCACGCAGGCCGATCCACGAGAATGGCTTGTTGCGGCCCACGCACCAGCTCATGTTCAGGTCGTCCGGGTTCATCGAGCCGTCAGTGTCCTGGCCAACGATGATGAAGCCCTTCTCGGCACGCAGTACGTGCATGGTCTCGGTGCCGTATGGGGTCAGGTTGAACTGCTTGCCGGCCTCGATGACTTTTTCCAGCACGCCCATGGCGTAGTTGGCCTGCACGTTGATTTCGTACGACAGTTCACCGGTGAACGAAATACGGAACACACGCGCCGGCACGCCGCCGACAGTGCCTTCCTTCCAGGTCATGAACGGGAAGGCTTCCTTGCCCAGGTCGATGTCGTCGGTCAGCTCGCTGAGCAGCTTGCGGCTGTTGGGGCCGGACAGGGTCAAGGTGGCCCAGTGGTCGGTGACGGAGGTGAAGTACACCTTCATTTCCGGCCATTCGGTCTGGTGGTAAAGCTCGAGCCACTGCAGCACGCGCGCGGCGCCGCCGGTGGTGGTGGTCATGTAGAAGTGGTTGTCGCCGACGCACGCGGTCACGCCGTCGTCGAAGACCATGCCGTCTTCCTTGCACATCAGGCCGTAGCGGGCCTTGCCCACGTCAAGCTTGGTCCAGGCGTTACTGTAGATGCGGTTGAGGAACTCGCGCGCGTCCGGGCCCTGGATGTCGATCTTGCCCAGGGTCGAGGCGTCCAGCAGGCCCACGCTGTCGCGCACGGCCTTGCATTCGCGGGCCACGGCGGTGTGGATATCTTCACCGGCTTTCGGGAAGTACCACGGGCGCTTCCACTGGCCGACGTCTTCGAACTCGGCGCCGTTCTTCACGTGCCAGGCATGCAGGGCAGTGAAGCGCACAGGCTCGAACAGGTGCCCACAGTGGCGGCCCGCTACCGCGCCGAAGGTCACCGGCGTGTAGTTGGGGCGGAACATGGTGGTGCCCATTTCCGGGATGGTGATGCCGATCGAACGGGCGGCAATGGCCAGGCCGTTGATATTGCCCAGCTTGCCCTGGTCGGTACCGAAGCCCAGCGCGGTGTAGCGCTTGACGTGCTCGACCGACTCGAAGCCTTCACGGGTGGCCAGTTCGATACCAGCGGCGGTCACGTCGTTCTGCTGGTCGACAAACTGCTTCGGCCCTTTGCTGCCTTTGTCGTGCGGCACCTGGAACAGCGCCACGGTGGCCTCTTCCTTGCGCGCAACGGTCTTTGGCAGGGTGCCAACGGTGGCCTTGAAACCGGCTTCGGTGGCTGCGCGTGCGCCGCCTTCGAAACCATCGGCAATCACGTCACCCAGGGCATACACACCGTGGATGCCGCCGACGCACTCGCGCTTTTGCGGGGCATCACCCGGCACGAAGCCAAGAATGTCATCACGCCATACCGGGCGGCCGCCCAGGTGCGAAGCCAGGTGCACGATTGGGCTGTAGCCACCGGAAGTGGCGATCAGGTCGCACTCAAGGGTTTCGCCTGGGCTGGTCACCTTGTGTGCCTGTACATCGATGGCCGCCACGCGGGCGCCGGTGACGTGCTTGCTGCCTTTGGCCTCGACCACGGCGCTGGAGGTGAGGATGCGAATGCCTTTGGCACGCGCCTCTTCAACCAGCGAACCACGCGGGTTGTGGCGGGCGTCGGCGATGGCGACCACCTGCAGGCCAGCGTCGTGCCAGTCCAGCGCGGCGCGGTAGGCGTGGTCGTTGTTGGTCGACAGCACCAGCTTGCGGCCAGGTGCCACGCCGTAGCGGCGCACATAGGTAGAGACAGCGCCGGCCAGCATGTTGCCCGGCACATCGTTGTTGCCGTACACCAGCGGGCGCTCGTGGGCACCAGCGGCCAGCACCACGCGTTTGGCGCGCACACGGTGCACACGGTGACGCACCTGGCCGATCGGGGCACGGTCGCCCAGGTGGTCGGTGAGGCGCTCGTGAATGGTCAGGAAGTTGTGGTCGTGGTAACCGTTGACCGTGGCGCGTGGCAGCAGGGTCACTTCCGGCAGGCTTTCAAGCTCCTTGACCACGGCATTCACCCAGTCAGCGGCCGGCTTGCCGTCGAGGGTTTCGCGGCTGTCGAGCAGGCTGCCACCGAACTCTTCCTGTTCGTCGGCAAGGATCACCCGCGCACCGCTGCGTGCAGCGGCCAGCGCGGCAGCCAGGCCGGCAGGGCCGGCGCCGACGATCAGCACGTCGCAGTGCTGGTTCATGTAGTCGTAGCTGTCCGGGTCGTTCTGCAGCGGCGCACGGCCAAGGCCTGCCGCTTTACGGATGTACTTCTCGTAAGTCATCCAGAACGATTTGGGGTACATGAAGGTTTTGTAGTAGAAGCCCGGCGGCATCATGCTGCCGCCGACCTTGCCGAGGATGCCCATGACGTCGTTGTTGACGTTCGGCCAGCCGTTGGTGCTGGTAGCCACCAGGCCTGCGTACAGCGCCTGCTGGGTGGCACGCACGTTGGGGATCTGGGTGGCTTCGCTGGAGCCGATCTGCAGGATGGCGTTCGGCTCTTCGGTACCGGCGGCGATGATGCCGCGCGGGCGCGAGTACTTGAAGCTGCGGCCGACGATGTCGACGCCGTTGGCCAGCAGCGCGGCAGCCAGGCTGTCACCGGCATAACCCTGGTAGGTCTTGCCGTTGAAGGTGAAGTTCAGGACCTTGCTGCGGTCGATACGGCCGCCGCTGGCGAGGCGATAGGTCTGGCTCATACTTTTTCCCCTTGGCCTTTGACGGTCGACGGTGCGCTGCTCTGCTTGCCGTTGGCGGTCACCTGCGGCTTCTCGCCAATCTTGTAGGTTTCCAGAATTTCGTAGGTCACGGTGTCGCGGGTAACGTTGAAGTACTGACGGCAGCCGGCAACGTGGTCCCACAGTTCATGGTGAATACCGCGAGGGTTGTCGCGGAAGAACATGTAGGTCCCCCACTCCTCGTCGGAGCAGGCGGCAGGGTCCAGCGGGCGGGCGATGTGCGCCTGGCCAGAGGCGTGGAACTCTTCTTCGGAGCGCAGCTCGCCGCAGTGGGGACAGAAAATATGCAACATGACGGTGTCTCCGGTTAGTGGGCGACGGCGGCAGCGCCGTGTTCGTCGATCAGTGCGCCGTTGTAGAAACGGTCCATGGAGAACGGCGCAGCCAGCGGGTGCATCTCGCCTTTGGCCAGGCTGGCGGCGAAGACGTTGCCCGAGCCCGGGGTGGCCTTGAAGCCGCCGGTGCCCCAGCCGCAGTTGAAGAACATGTTCTTGACCGGGGTCTTGGAGATGATCGGGCAGGCATCCGGCGAGGTGTCGACGATGCCACCCCACTGGCGGTTCATGCGTACGCGCGAGAGGTTGGGGAACATCTCGACGATCGCCTGCAGGGTGTGCTCGATCACCGGGTACGAACCACGCTGGCCGTAGCCGACCCAGCCGTCGATACCTGCACCGATCACCAGGTCGCCCTTGTCGGACTGGCTGATGTAGCCGTGTACGGCGTTGGACATGATCACGCTGTCGATGATCGGCTTGATCGGCTCGGACACCAGGGCTTGCAGCGGGTGCGATTCCAGCGGCAGGCGGAAGCCGGCCAGCTTGGCCATGTGCCCAGAGTTGCCCGCAGTGACCACACCGACGCGCTTGGCACCAATGAAGCCCTTGTTGGTTTCAACACCGATGACCGCGCCGTTTTCCTTGCGAAAACCAATCACTTCGGTCTGCTGGATCAGGTCCACGCCCAAGGCGTCTGCGGCACGGGCGTAGCCCCAGGCCACGGCGTCGTGACGGGCCACGCCACCACGGCGCTGAACGGTCGCGCCGAGCACCGGGTAACGGGCGTTCTTCGAGCAGTCCAGGTACGGGATTTCAGCCGCAACCTGGGCAGTGTTGAGCAGCTCGCCATCGACACCGTTCAGCCGGTTGGCGCTGACGCGGCGCTCGGAGTCACGGATGTCCTGCAGGGTGTGGCACAGGTTGTAGACGCCGCGTTGGGAAAACATCACGTTGTAGTTGATGTCCTGGGACAAGCCCTCCCACAGCTTCATGGCGTGTTCGTACAGGTGCGCCGACTCGTCCCACAGGTAGTTGGAACGCACGATGGTGGTGTTACGGGCAGTGTTGCCGCCGCCCAGGTAACCCTTCTCGATCACCGCGACGTTGGTGATGCCGTGTTCCTTGGCCAGGTAGTAGGCCGTGGCCAGGCCATGGCCGCCACCGCCAACGATGACCACGTCGTAGACCTTTTTAGGGGTCGGCGTGCGCCACATGCGCTGCCAGTTTTCGTGGTGGCTGAGGGAGTGTTTGAAGAGGCCGAAGCCCGAGTAGCGTTGCATGGTCGTTTACTCCACTCAGCGGTAAACAGGGAAGTCTGCGCACAGGGCGGCGACGTTTTTCGCCACATCGGCTTCAACGTCGGCGTCACCGAGGTTGTCGAGGATGTCGCAGATCCAGCCGGCCAGTGCCACGCACTGGGCGACCTTGAAGCCGCGGGTAGTAACGGCTGGGGTGCCGATGCGCAGGCCGGAGGTGACGAACGGCGACTGCGGGTCGTTCGGCACGGCGTTCTTGTTGACGGTGATGTGCGCGCGGCCCAGGGCGGCGTCGGCATCTTTACCGGTGAGGCCCTGGCGGATCAGGCTGACCAGGAACAGGTGGTTGTCGGTACCGTCGGACACCACGTCGTAGCCGCGGTCGATGAACACCTGGGCCATGGCCTGGGCGTTTTCGATGACCTGTTTCTGGTAGCTCTTGAACTCAGGCTCCAGCGCTTCCTTGAAGCACACGGCCTTGGCGGCGATGACGTGCATCAGCGGGCCGCCCTGGGCGCCCGGGAACACGGCAGCGTTGAGCTTTTTCTCGATTTCTTCGTTGGACTTGGCCAGGATCAGGCCGCCACGTGGGCCGCGCAGGGTCTTGTGGGTGGTGGTGGTGACCACGTCGGCGAACGGGATCGGGTTGGGGTACAGACCAGCGGCAACCAGGCCGGCGACGTGGGCCATGTCGACGAACAGCAGCGCCCCCACCTTGTCGGCGATGGCACGGAAGCGTGGGAAGTCGAGGGTCTTGGAGTAGGCCGAGAAGCCGGCAACGATCATCTTCGGTTTGTGCTCTACCGCCAGGCGCTCGACTTCGTCGTAGTCGATCAGCCCGGTATCAGTGTTGATGCCGTACTGCACAGCGTTGTACAGCTTGCCCGAGGACGACACCTTGGCGCCGTGGGTCAGGTGGCCGCCGTGGGCCAGGCTCATACCGAGGATGGTGTCACCGGCCTGCAGCAGGGCCAGGTAGACCGCGCCGTTGGCCGACGACCCGGAGTGCGGCTGGACGTTGGCGTAGTCGGCGCCGAACAGCTGCTTGGCGCGCTCGATGGCCAGCGCTTCGACCTTGTCGACGTGTTCGCAGCCGCCGTAGTAACGCTTGCCTGGGTAGCCCTCTGCATATTTGTTGGTCAGGCCGCTGCCTTGGGCCTGCATCACGCGCTTGCTGGTGTAGTTCTCCGAGGCGATCAGCTCGATGTGATCTTCCTGGCGCTGTTCTTCGGCATTCATCGCCGCCAGCAGTGCGTCGTCATAACCCTGGATCTGGTCTTGCTTGCTGAACATCGTGTTTCTCCCGGCAGCGATCGTTTCTTGTCTGTAAGGCACTGTGGCCCTTTGTGGCGATGGTATGACTGGCCGGGGTGGGTCAGATGCCTGCGCACGCCTTGCAATGGCGCGTTTACGACATTGCCGTTGGTGTCGTTCACACCGGCCCTATCGCCGGCAAGCCGGCTCCTACAGAGTCCTTAGGCGCCTGGGCCATTGTGGGAGCCGGCTTGCGGCGATAGGGCCGGTGTGAACAATCGATAAAATCAACCGCTACACAGTTGTATAGGCAACCGCTGAATCGATGGTTTAGAGTGCTGTTCTGCGTCGTTCACAGGACCGTGTCATGACAGATAAGAGCCAACAATTCGCCAGCGACAACTATTCCGGCATCTGCCCCGAAGCCTGGGCAGCCATGGCCAAGGCCAACATGGGCCACGACCGCGCCTACGGCGACGACCAGTGGACCGAGCGTGCATCGGAATACTTTCGCAAGCTGTTCGAAACCGACTGCGAAGTGTTCTTCGCCTTCAACGGTACCGCCGCCAACTCCCTTGCCCTGGCCTCGCTGTGCCAGAGCTACCACAGCGTCATCTGCTCCGAGACCGCCCACGTCGAAACCGACGAATGCGGCGCGCCGGAGTTCTTCTCCAACGGCTCCAAGCTGCTCACCGCGCCCAGCGTAAACGGCAAGCTGACGCCCGAGTCGATCCGTGAAGTGGCGCTCAAGCGCCAGGATATCCACTACCCCAAGCCCCGCGTGGTCACCCTCACCCAGGCCACCGAGGTAGGCACCGTGTACCGCCCCGACGAGCTCAGGGCAATCAGCGCAACGTGCAAGGAGCTGGGCCTGAACCTGCACATGGACGGCGCGCGCTTTACCAATGCCTGCGCATTTCTCGGCTGCAGCCCGGCCGAGCTGACCTGGAAGGCCGGTGTCGATGTGTTGTGCTTTGGCGGTACAAAGAATGGCATGGCGGTGGGCGAGGCGATTCTGTTCTTCAACCGGCAACTGGCCGAAGACTTCGACTACCGCTGCAAGCAGGCCGGGCAGCTGGCGTCGAAAATGCGCTTCCTGTCGGCGCCCTGGGTCGGGCTGCTGGAAGACGGCGCCTGGCTGCGCCATGGCAACCACGCCAACCATTGCGCGCAGTTGCTGGCGTCGCTGGTGAGTGACTTGCCGGGGGTGGAGCTGATGTTCCCGGTAGAGGCCAACGGGGTATTCCTGCAAATGCCGGAGCCTGCGATTGAAGCACTGCGAGGCAAGGGCTGGCGGTTCTATACCTTTATCGGCAGCGGGGGTGCGCGGTTCATGTGTTCCTGGGATACCGAAGAAGAGCGGGTGCGCGAGCTGGCGGCGGATATCCGCGCCATTCTTGGCGACTGATTAGGGTACCCGAGGGCAGTCCGCGCAGGGTTGCCCTCACAGGTGATGGCCAGTTTGCCCATCTGAGTCAATAGGCCGATATCCCACTGCAAAACTAGTAATTTTGCTAGTTTTCAGCACAGTGCCCACGTACAACAATTGTGTCGGTTTACAAATTCCCAACTGAAAATGGAGTCCGACATGACAAATCTGAACGGTGACGCATTCGACGTGGCCGTGGTCATCGGCAATGCGGAAGTACCCATTCCAGCAGCCACCGTTAAAGACTTGGTTCTGAATTCAATCGATGACGGTAAGACGTTTCGCAACCGCCGCTTTTCAACTCTGAACAGTGGTCAAATAAAACTGACTGTCGACTACACTATTCCCGCAAAGCGGGTTTCTGCTGAGCTGAAAGAGGAGGCGGCTACAAACTCCCTTTTGGTCTATCTTAACAACCGCATACCGGATGAACCGACGCGAACAATGTGCAGGTACCTGTATGAGGGGGACACCTTTCCACAGGGCAATGAGACCTACAAGGTGACTGGACGCATCGTGGACATCTGGCCAGAGGTTGGTACCTTCTTGATGATTAACGCGGTGCCCGTTTAGTCACGTGAAGCGTTAAAGCATGAAGTTCTTCAACAGGTAGGTCGCCTGACGACCTACCCGTTCCTTGGGCTCTACTTACATCTTTACCCACTAAAGCCTGAACCCATCCATCTGCCGCGCCAGGTCATCAGCCAACCCGCGCAACGCCTGGCACTCCTCGCGGCAGCCCTGCACCTCTGCCGCCGTCTCCCGCGCCAGGTCGGAAATGCCCTGCACCGTGCGGTTGATCTCTTCAGTCACCGCCGACTGCTCTTCGGTCGCCGTGGCCACCTGATGGTTCATGTCGCTGATGTGTTCCACCTGGTCGGTAATCGCGCCCAGCGACGCCCCGGTACGCTGGCTCGATTCCACCCCACTGCCGGTCGCCTGCTGCCCCGCCTGCATCGAGCTCACCGCCGAACCCGCGCCCTGCTTCAGGCGCTGGATCATCTGTTGCACTTCGTCGGTGGACAACTGCGTGCGCCGCGCCAGCGTGCGCACTTCGTCGGCCACCACAGCAAACCCGCGTCCCATTTCCCCTGCCCGCGCAGCCTCGATGGCAGCGTTCAGCGCCAGCAAGTTGGTCTGTTCGGAAATGCTGCGAATAACCGCCAGAACCTCATCGATAGAGGCGACTTCGTCGGCCAACTGGCTGACTGCATCGGCCGCCTTGCCGATGTCGCCCGACATGCCCTCGATGCCCTGAATCGAACGCCGCACCACCTCACGCGCCTGCAGGGCTTCGTCGCGCGCCGCCTGCGAGGCCTGCGCCGCATCACCGGCATTGCGGGCAATGTCCTGCACGGTCAGGCCCATTTCGTGTACGGCAGTGGCAACCATTTCGGTCATTTCCTGCTGCCGCCCGGAGCGCTCGGCCGTGTTGTCCACTACCTGGGTTACCTGCTCAACCGCCCGATGCAGCCGTTCGGAAGTCTGCAACACCTCGCCAATCAGGCTGCGCTGGCTGTCGAGAAAGCGGTTGAAGCCCCGGGCCAGGTCACCCAGTTCGTCCTCGCGCGAATCGTCCAGGCGGTGGCTGAGGTCGCCTGCGCCACTGCCAATCTGCACCAGCGCAGCGGTAACGCGCCGCACAGGCCGCACCAATCCCCGCGCCAGCAGCACCACCAGCAGCAGCGACACCAGTGCCACGGCGCCACCGATCAAGCTGGTCAGCCATACCGCCTGATGCATTTGTGCGTAGATTTCCGACTCCGGCACCTCGGCCACCAGCGTCCAGTTGAGGTCGCGCAGGGGCAGGCCGAGTGCCAGGTAACGTTCGCCGTCACGGCTGAAACGGCTGTTGCGCAGGCCTTCGCCGCCGGTCATCACAGCCTTGGCAGCGTCCGTGCCGAGCTGCTCGGCGAGCTGGCGCTTGCCGCTGAAAGCAGCGTCCGGGTGCACCTGGATCAGGCCATCGTTACGCACCAGGAATACCTTGCCATGCTCGCCAAAGCTGAAGTCGTGAATCAGCTGCGACAGCTCGGTCATGCGCAGGCCCATGCCGGCCACGCCGACCAGCTTGCCGTCCTTTTCCACCCGATAGTCGATGAACAGCGCCAGTTCACCCGTGGCACCGTCGATGTCGATATTGATCAGGCGCTCGGCGCCGCCGTCGATGTAGCCGTAAAACCACTTGTCCTTGGGGTTCTCGCGGCTGAGGGTACGGTCCAGGCCATTCTCGTTGTAGTAATGGCCGGTTTCGGTTGAGACAAACAAGGTGGTGAAGGCATGGTTGCGCTGCTTGGCAGCTTGCAGGTACTCGACAAAGCGTGGCGCTTGGACAGGGTCTTCACCGGCTGCCAGCCAATCACGCAGCAGCGTGTTGCCGGCGATATCCGCCGCCGCCACCAGCGGCTGGCCGAGCATGCGCTCGATATCGTTGCGGATGGCTTCAATGCTGGCCGGCAGCGCCGTGTCGACCAGGTAGCGGTCGGTCAGGCGGTTGAGTGCCACCGTGAAGATAACGACTACTACCAGAATGCTGGCCAGCAGGGCCGCGCCCATGCTCGCGATCAACTGCCACTGGATACTCCGACGCCAGATACGCATGCCCCTGCTCCCCGCCAATTATTGTTTTGGGGGAAGTGTATACACTTACGTATGCAGTTATTCCAGTGATCCAGGACAAGAGTACGGACCCTGTGGGAGCGGGCTTGTCCCGCGAACACGGGCGAAGCCCGTGCCATCCAGCGCGGTGCCTGCGTCGCGGGACAAGCCCACAGGGTATTCACCCAGCTCTCGTGCTTTTACTGTTCGGCCATGGTCCGAACAATTGCGTCCACCGTGGCGTCGATCTGCGCCTGGGTGCGCGCAAGCGTCTGCTGATGCTCCTTCTGCAGCTCAACCTGCTTGGAGCACAGGTTCAGCGCAGCCAGCACCAGCAGCTTGTCACCGATCAGGGTCGGGTACGAACGCTTGGTCTCGGCCAGAGCGGTGTTCAACATCCGCACCGCCTGTGCCAGGGTTTCTTCCTGGCCTTCGGGCGCCTTGATCGAATAGTCGCTGCCAAGGATCGACACGACATTGACCGGCTGCGCGTGCAGGCTCATGCGTTGACGACACCTGCACTGGCGCGCTCAACCAGCGCCTGGATACGCGCGGCGGTGGCGCCGTTCTTTTCTTCCTGCTCCATCAGCGACAGTTGCAGGGTTTCGTTTTCTTCTTTGGCCTGGGCCAGTTCCTGGCCGAGGGTAGTGTTCTGCTCGGTGAGTTGAGCGTTTTTCTGCATCAGGTCGCTGACCAGTTGCTCGATTTGATTCAGGGAAGCTTCCAGCATGGGTATATCTCAGGTTGTTGCAAAGGGCGCACACGATAAAGAAAAGCGCGAGCCATCGCCATTAAATAACGGATTCACAAGGTTTCTTAGCCCGAAGATTGACAGGGTATCCGGCCCCTTGTTCCGGCCTGGGTCAACCGCCGGTCAGGTAAATAGATAGCTGGCTCACCTATTTGCGCGCTCACGCTCAAGACTGGCCGGTCACGACCGATAGCCAGGCAAGTCATATTCTGTCGCACGGACTGCGCCTTCCTCCCTTGCCTGGATTCCTCCCCCCATGTCTCTACGCAACATGAACATCGCCCCGCGCGCATTGCTAGGCTTCGCCTTGATCGGCCTGCTCATGCTCGGCCTTGGTATTTTCTCGCTGATGCAGATGGGCAACATCCGCCAGGCGGGCGTCGCCATCGAGAACATCAGCGTACCCAGCATCAAGACCCTCGATGAGCTGACCTCGCTCAACCTGCGCATGCGCACGCTTTCCTACCGCCTGCTGCTCAACCGCGAGCCGGAAACCCAGCGCGACACCCTCAACCTGCTGGACCAGCGCAACGCCCAGATCGACCGCGCCCGCCAGGCTTACCTGCCGATGATCGGCGCGGCCGACGAACAGGCCGCCTTCGACCAGTACAGCGAACTGCTCAACCAGTACCGCCAGCTGGAGTCGCGCATGCGCACCCTGAGCCAGGCCAACCGCACCGACGAACTGCGTGACCTGCTCAACCGCGACCTGCTGGCCAACTCCGAGCAGATCAACAAGGTCATGGACACCCTGGTGCGGATCAACACCGACCAGACCCGCGCCACCAACGAAACCGCCGCCAGCCAGTACGCCGCGGCCTTCGCCCTGGTGATCGGCCTGCTGATTGCCGCGGCCGTGCTGACCTTCGTCTGCGCGTTGCTGCTGACCCGCAGCATCGTCAAACCCATCGACGAAGCCTTGCAGGCTGCCGAGCAGATTGCCGACGGTGACCTGACCCATACCATCCGCGCCGAAGGCACCGATGAGGCCGCGCGCCTGCTGCGCGCGATGGCGCGCATGCAGGACAAATTGCGCGACACCCTGCAACTGATCGCTGGCTCCGCCACCCAGCTGGCGTCGGCTGCCGAAGAGCTGAACGCCGTTACCGACGAAAGCGCGCGTGGCCTGCAGCAGCAGAACAACGAGATCGAGCAGGCCGCCACAGCGGTTACCGAAATGACCAGCGCCGTCGAAGAAGTGGCGCGTAACGCTGTAAGCACCTCGGAAGCCTCCAGCGAAGCCAGCCGCTCGACCGGCGACGGCCGTGACCTGGTGCTGGAAACCGTAAGTGCCATCGAGCGCATGAGCGGCGATGTGCAATCCACCGCCAAACTGATCACCCACCTGGCCGAACAATCGCGCGACATCGGCAAAGTACTGGATGTGATCCGTGGCCTTGCTGACCAGACCAACCTGCTGGCACTCAACGCCGCGATCGAGGCAGCCCGGGCCGGTGAAGCGGGCCGTGGCTTTGCCGTGGTGGCGGACGAGGTGCGCGCCCTGGCGCACCGCACCCAGCAGTCGACCAGCGAAATCGAGCGGATGATCGGCAGCATCCAGGGCGGTACCGAAGAGGCGGTTGAATCGATGCGCACCAGCACCGAACGCGCCGAGTCGACGCTGAACATCGCCAAAGGTGCCGGCATGGCGCTGGACACCATTGCCGGTGCGGTCGCGCAAATCAACGAACGTAACCTGGTAATCGCCAGCGCGGCGGAAGAGCAGGCCCAAGTGGCGCGGGAGGTTGACCGCAACCTCGTGAACATCAATGACCTGTCGGTGCAGAGCGCGACCGGGGCGCATCAGACCAGCGCGGCGAGCGCTGAATTGTCGCGTCTCGCTGTGGACTTGAATGGGCTGGTGGCTCGCTTCCGCACCTGACATGGATGGGGCCGCTTTGCGGCCCATTCGCGGGGCAAGCCCGCTCCCACAGGTATTCCACTGCCCTCAGGTGCAGTGCAATACCTGTGGGAGCGGGCTTGCCCCGCGAATGGGCCGGCCCTGCCACCCAATATCCAGCAACCATTGCGCACCTCGAACTGACACCAGCTGACCTAGTGTTTCCCTGAGTCTTCAAAGGGAGCAACACATGGACCGTGCCCAATCCCACCTACTGCGCCGTGGCCGCTTGTCTCAGCCTGGCAGGCTCTATTTGCTGACCACCGTCACTCACGAGCGCAAACGCATCTTCACCCACTTCCAGTTAGCCCGCTGCGTGATCCATCAACTGAGGCAAACCGAGCTCGATGGACTTTGCCGATCCCTGGCCTGGGTGGTCATGCCAGACCATGTTCATTGGCTGATCGAATTACGAAGTGGCACGCTGTGCTGCTTGATGCGCAGGTTCAAGTCGCGCAGCAGTCATGCGCTTTATCAACTCGGCATGCCGCGCCGGAAGGTATGGCAACCGGGCTATCAGGACCATGCCTTGCGCCGTGAGGAGAATGTTGTGCACGTGGCCAGGTACATCGTTGCCAATCCCATAAGAGCAGGGTTGGTTCGCCGTGCTAGCGATTATCCGCATTGGGATGCGGTATGGATTTGAGGGCCTCTTCGCGGGGCAAGCCCGCAGGTACTCCACTGCCCTCAGGTTCAGTGCAAAACCTGTGGGAGCGGGCTTGCCCCGCGAATGGGCCGGCAGCCGTAAGACATTTCTGAATTTGAAACCAAATACTTCAAGATTGGGATACTTGGGAATTATCCTACGCGCGCTGCTGAAGTGTCGCTGTTGTCGGGGAAATGCCTCAGGGATAACGTTTTCGGGTCGCTTCGGCGACCGGGCATGAGAACCCGATATTTAGCTAGCAGCACCATTATGGTGGCCGTATGTGGGCGGGCTTTTGCCTGGCCGAGTGTTTGCTAGCTTCTATCGGCTTTCTCACACCTGCATACGGCTGCCACCCTCAATCCATGAGAAAGATTCAGGTGGTAGTTCCCTTTGTCATGAAGCTGGAATTACATCATGAAAAAGATCGTCCCAGACCCACCCCACCGCAAACCCATCACCACCCCCTTCTTCACCTTCCAATCCGACATGTACCCACCCGACGCCCTGGCTCACGTCAGCGAGCTACTGCGCGGCGTCATCGAAACCATCGACGAACACTGCCGCGCCCGCGCCGGCGAGCATGGCCTGAGCATGCTGAGCAATGCCATGCATGCCACCGAGATCGCGCACTCCCTGGTGGAGCATGTGCATGATCGGCTTTATGGCCAAAAGGCAGAGGGATGACGATATGGCGGACGAAACCAAATCCACGGCCACGATCGGTGCAGAAACGTTCCTCGAAGTGGGTAACCCGCCGATTGACCTGTTAAGGGTCCAGCCGGGTATTCCCATCGATGATACCTATGAACAGGTCTCGGTCCTGCTGGGCTACATCAAGCATCTGGTTCGAGAGGGAGATATCGAGGATGACCACAAGTTGCTGGGCGCTGCGGACTACCTGAGTGCTTTGGCCAAAGCTTTGATGAATGACATCGAGATGGCCAAGAACAGATTGCATTGACCTCTAGGGCCTCTTCGCGGGGCAAGCCCGCTCCCACAGGTACTCCACTGCCCTCAGGTTCAGTGCAATACCTGTGGGAGCGGGCTTGCCCCGCGAATGGGCTGCAAAGCAGCCCCCTGGGCCCTCGGATCAGTAATCGATCCGCACATCCCCTTTAGGCACACTGCAGCACGACAGAATGTAACCCTCAGCCTCGTCTTCCTCGGTAATCCCGCCGTTGTGTTCCATCTCCACCTCGCCACCCAGCTTGAGCACCTTGCAAGTGCCGCAGATGCCCATGCCGCAGGCTTTCGGAATCATCAGGCCAACCTTGGCCGCCGCCGCATGCACGGTCTCGCCCGGGGCGATGCGGATGCTCTTCTCGCTGCCGATGAACTCCACCAGGTTGAGATCCGAGACGTCCACCTCCGGCGCGTCGGCGGCCTGCTCGGCGTGCTCCACGGCATCGGCCTTGGCCTCCGCAGGCGTCGCCCCAAACGACTCCTCGTGGTAGTTCTTCATGTCGAAGCCAACCGCTTCGAGCATGCGCTTGACGGCGGTCATGTACGGCGTCGGGCCGCAGCAGAACACCGTGCGCTCCATGTAGTCGGGCGCGATCAGCTCCATCAGCCGCTGGTTCAGGTAGCCGCGGTAGCCCGCCCAGGGCTCGCCCAAACCGTGCTTCTCGCAAATGATGTGCAGGCTGAAGTTGGGGATGCGCGAGGCCATCTGCTCCAGCTCGCGGTGGTAGATGATGTCTTTCGGCGAACGGGCGCTGTGCACGAAGACCATATCGACGTTGGCGTTGGTGTCGTAGAACCAGCGCGCCATCGACATCACCGGGGTAATGCCGACACCACCCGACAGGTACAAGGTCTTGCCCGCCGGGAAATCGATGGCGTTGAACAGCCCCACCGGGCCGTGCACCGGCAGCTCGGCGCCTTCGTGCATGGTGTCGTGCAGGTGATTGGAAACCAGACCGCCCGGTACGCGCTTGACGGTGATCGAGAAGCTGTAGGGCACCGATGGCGAACTGGAGATGGTGTAGGAGCGCATCACCGGCTTGCCTTCGATTTCCAGCTCCAGGGTGACGAACTGCCCAGGCTTGAAGAAGAACATGATCGGCTGGTCGGCCATGAAGCAGAAGGTGCGCACGTCCCAGGTCTCCTGGATGACCTTGACGCAGCGCACGATGTGGCGGCCGTTGGCCCAGGTCTGGGTGGTGACCGGATTGAGGAAGGTATCGGACATGTTCATCTCCAGCGGCCGACTCTGGCCCTTTTCATGGCTGCGATAATGCGCAAGCTGAACGCGACGTACATTCCTGCCTGCGACATCGGCGTGCTTATCGCGACCAGCCCCGTGATACAAGGGCTGGCGCGTCGTAATTCAAATCGGCCATGTCGCCCATGGATACGGTTCGCGCCGCCTTCGGACGCACACTCCACGGCAAAAGAAACTGCCTTTTTCTGGCAGCCAGTCTTGCGGCACCACAACAACGATTAGCCACCTTTTGCCGGCCGCACACGGCCCCGAGGATTACACGATGGACGTCACCGCAACCCTGAGCCTGGGCGATCCACTTGAACCTGCACGCAAGGCAACCGCCGAGATGCTGCAGACCCGCGAGCGCACCTACTCGCTGCCCCAGCCGTTCTACACCGACGAGCGTCTGTTCCAGATCGACATGCAGGAGATCTTCCAGAAAGAATGGCTGATCGCCGGCATGACCTGCGAGATCCCGGCAAAGGGCAACTACATCACCCTGCAGATCGGCAAGAACCCGATCCTGGTGGTGCGTGGCGCCGAGGGCAAGGTGCACGCCTTCCATAACGTCTGCCGCCACCGCGGTTCGCGCCTGTGCGTCAGCGACAAAGGCAAAGTGGCCAAGCTGGTCTGCCACTACCACCAGTGGACCTATGAACTGGACGGTCGCCTGCTGTTTGCAGGCACCGAAATGGGCGCCGACTTCGACATGAAGGCGTACGGCCTGAAGCCTGTGAACGTGAAGGTTGCCGGTGGCTACATCTTTATCAGCCTGTCGGAAAACCCACCTGCCATCGACGAGTTCCTGGCCACGCTGGAACACTACATGGAACCTTACGACATGGAGAACACCAAGGTAGCGGTGCATACCACCTTGATGGAAAAGGCCAACTGGAAGCTGGTGCTGGAAAACAACCGCGAGTGCTACCACTGCAGCGGTTCGCACCCGGAGCTGCTGCAAACCCTGCTGGAGTGGGACGACACCAACGACCCGCGCGCCAGCCAGGAATTCAAGGACCACGTAGCCGCCTCGGCCGCCGCCTGGGAAGCCGAAAAAATCCCGTACCTGCACAAGAGTCACGGCCTGCGTAACCGTATCGTGCGCATGCCGCTGCTCAAAGGCACGGTATCGATGACCATGGACGGCAAGCAGGCCTGCCAGAAGCTGATGGGCCGCATCAAGAACCCGGACCTCGGCTCGATGCGCATCTTGCACCTGCCACACTCCTGGAACCACTGCATGGGCGACCACATGATCGTGTTCACGGTGTGGCCGATCAGCGCCCAGGAAACCATGGTCACCACCAAGTGGCTGGTGCACAAGGATGCCGTGGAAGGCGTGGACTACGACCCTGAGCGCATGCGCAAGGTGTGGGACGCCACCAACGACCAGGACCGCCGCCTGGCGGAGGAAAACCAGCGTGGCATCAACTCCACGGCGTACCAGCCTGGGCCTTACTCGAAGACTTACGAGTTTGGTGTGGTGAACTTCATTGACTGGTACAGCGACCGTGTGCTGGCCAATTTGGGCGCAGAGCCTGCTGCTTACCTGAAAGAGGTGAAAGCGCAGTAACCCGCCCCACCCCGCTGGCACGGCGCATCGCCGTGTCAGCGTCTGATATTCCCCACAGGTGTCGAAGGGGGTGCACTCGGAGTTTGATTGGCACCCCAGCTCCGCCAAGCCTCTGCAGCCGCACTATAAGCCGAGTTTATCCGCGCCCCCAATGCCCTTGCGCCTCCCCATAAGTATGAAGCCCCTTCAACCATCATCCTCGCGCCAGTGACTTCATAGAACGTTTCCCACGCCACCCTGCCCGCTGACACACCTGGCTGTCCCACTCCGCGCCATACGGCCTGCGCCGCCTCGACGTTGGAGAAAAGACCACCTGTTATGTTTCCTACCGCGCTACCCACCCCCAGCCGACGGCCGTGGCTGGTCAGCACATTACCTATCCACCCTTGCTCTACACCGCTCAACGCCGTCCCTGCCCCCCCCGCCAATCCTGTGTACAAGAAGACGGTGTTACCTACCCTTGATCTCAGGCTCGGCTCGTTGATAAGGGAGCCGGAATGTTGGGCTTCCAGGCGAATGACCACATTCCGGGCCGTCCGCGCGGTAGCCCCGATTGAAGTGACCGAGCTAGACAATAGGCTGAAGCCACTTATCAACTTGCTCAGCCAACTCGCTCCACTGGGATCTACCCGGTTGACAGGGTCGCCACCACAATAGGCGTAAGTATTCAGCCCGCCGATTGAAAATGGGCTGAAAGGATCAGGGGATTGAAAGCGCATCAACACCGGGTTATATACCCGCCGGCCGTTGCCCAAGTGGTAGCAGCCCGTCAGAGGGTCGACAGGCTGCCCGGTAAAGGCGAGCAACGCGACATCGTCCAGTATGCGGGCACCGTAGGGTAGATAGGCCCTTGAACCCCCGCCCGCACGGGTTCGCGTGGATGGTCGCAGCGCATGGTGCATGTAAGAGCCCCACTGTTTGTGATAGCTCACCCTAACAGCTGGAAGCAATGCTGCTAACTGACAAAAATGACAGGTCTGCAAGACTTACCCACAACTTGTAAGGAACTCAGTGCGGAGTGCACTTGCACTTCTGTGAGGAGTGTCCCGAAGGAATTGGTCAATATTTGATCAAAGCACTGAAGCCCTTGGATCTCGGGGGCTACAGGCTACTCCGTACACGTTGTCCACAGAGACACCAACAGAGATTGTGGGCAATCAGGACAACCGCTGCAATCAGGTTGTGGATAAAGGATTCAAGGCCTTGATATGCCTGGAACATAGGATTCAGACCCAATTTGATCGTTTTCTGATCAGTTCTTCAAAAGCCTTGTGTTGCACGGCTTACAGCTAGTGCCGAACAGATTATCCACAGACCAGCTAACAGCGATTGTGGGCAAAACCACCCAGAGACTCGCATATCTGTGCCTGAAGAGCCGGCTCAGACCTGATCAATTTATGATCAAAGCTCTGTAAGCCCCGTTATATATGGCCCCCAGCCATGCACCAACACTTTATCCACACCTTGACGAACAGATTCCGTGGGCAAAACAGAGTTGCACCTGATGGTTGAGCCATTTTCGCCAAATCCAGCGGTGTGGTGGGCAACAGGATGGACTTATGCACAGGCAGAATGTGCATGCAGCAGATCAGGGGATCATTGTGGGGGCGGGCTTGCCCCGCGGTGTATGGCACCGGCTGGGCCGGTGTTCGCGGGGCAAGCCCGCTCCCACAAAGTGAGGGCGGCCTTGCCGGCGAGCGCGGAGGGCTTTAGCGCAGCACGCCCTCTTCCACCAGCAGCTTGAGGATGGCCTCGGCGCCCTCCTGTGGCGAAACATCCTTCAGCACCTTGCCGCCACCGCCACTGGCCTTGGCGGTCGCAGCCTTCATCCGGTCGGCGCCGCTCTTGGCCTTGATCACCTTGAGCCGCTTGGGCCGTGGCCGTGCAGGCTGCAACTCGGCTTCGGCCAGCAGATCATCCTCGACTATCGCCACATTACGCGCCGCCAGCACACCCCGGCGCGCCGGCCCGAATGCGCTCTGGCGCGGTTTAGGCGCAGCGTTATCCACAGTCGCCAGCAACGGCAGGCGCACTTTCAGCCGGCGCCGCTGACCACGCGGCAAGGCCTGCAATACCTGGGCGGTGCCGTTCTCGATCGACTCCACCTCGGCCAACCCCACGATCAACGGCCAGCCAAGTTTTTCGGCCAGCAGGAACGGCAACATGCCCGACCCTTCACCCGTCTCGGCCTGGCTGCCGGTCAGCACCAACTGCGCCCCGGCGTCGCGCAGGTAATCCCCCAGCACGCCCAGCACATCGGCCCCGGCGGGCTGCTCCAGCACATCCAGGTGGTCCAGGCCCATGCCCAGGTAGGCGCGCAATGCTTCTTCTTGCGGGTCGCCGGCATGCACCACCTGCAAGTTATCCCCAGCCAGCTGCAAACCCAGCTCCACAGCGCGGGCATCCTGCTCGGCGCGGCGTGCGCGGCCGGAGCTGGGGTGGGCACCGATGGAAACCAGGCTGATGACGTTCGTACTCATGCTCGTGCCCTTATGCCGCGTCGCGCTGGCCGCCGCTGCGGAAGTTGTCCACAGCCTCGATCAGTGCCTGGAGAATTGCCGAACTGTCGCCAATCACCGACAGGTCGGCACGTTTGATCATGTCGCAGCCCGGGTCCATGTTGATCGCCACCACCTTGTCGCAGGCGCCGATGCCCTGCAGGTGCTGGATCGCGCCAGAGATACCCACAGCCACGTAAACCCGCGCAGTAACCCAGGTACCGGTTGCACCCACCTGGCGGTTGCGCGGCATGAAGCCGTCGTCCACTGCCACCCGCGAGGCGCCTTCAGTGGCGCCGAGGGCTGCGGTAGCCTTGTGGTACAGGTCCCAGTCCTTGACGCCGTTACCACCCGAAACGATGAACTCCGACTCGGCCATGGCAATGGTGGCCGGGTCTACGGCCACCGAGCCGAGGTCCTCGATACGCGACAGGCTGCGTGCGAAGCCTGTGGACAACTCCACCGGCAGCGCTTCGTGGCGGGTCTCGCTGACAGGTTCGGCACATTCCGCCGCAGCCAGGATCAACCGTGGCAGGGCGCGTTGCAGGTCTTGCTGGCCCGCGCCAGCACGGCCGATGCACTGGCCGTCCTTGACCTGCCAGACCCGCGTCGCCGGCCGCTCGCCCAAGGCGGCAGCGAAGCGCCGGCCCAGTTCGCCACCACCGGTGCGGCTATCGGGCAGCAGCCAGTGGCGCGGCGTGAACTGGTTATCCACAGCCCGCAGCCCCTGCACCCGTTGCTCAGGTGCATAGCCTTCGAACGCCTCGCCTTCGATAACCAGCAGGCGATCGACCCCGGCTGTGGAAAAGTTGTTTTCCTTGTGTTCGCCAAACACCACGGCCAACACTGCGCCGTCCGTGCCGGCCAGGCTGTGCGCCAGGCCCAGCAGGTCGCGGTCGTGGCTGCTCAGGCGGCCACCGACCATGTCGGGCACTACGGCAATGTAGAACGCCGGCGCCGGCACCTGGTGCAGCGGCAACTGCACCACCGCTGCCGCTGCGCGCCGCCCGCCGACACCGGTGCCCTGCTGGGCACCGCTGCGGTCGATACGCTTGAGGCCACTGGGGCCGATGAACCCGGCGGCGATGGCATGCGGGTTCTTGCGGATGAGGCCGTTCGGCCCCATCCAACGGGTTTGTTGCGTCTGCAGGGCCGCATGCAGCGGGTGCAGACGGTTACGGGCGATCCACTCGGCGCGTGGGTCGCGGCGGATGATGTCGCTCATCAGTGCACCTCCGCAGGTTCACGTTTGACCGTTGGCGACTTTGCGGCCGCCGGGGTTTCCTCTTCGATCAGCACATCGGCTACCAACTCGGCGAGGTCCTTGATCTGTGGGCGCGGTTCGACCACGCCTTCGAGCATCGCGGTGCACTGTGGGCAACCCACTGCAACCAGCTCGGCCTTGGTCTCGCGGATGTCGTCCATGCGCATGTCGGGGATACGTTGCTTGCCCGGGATATCGGTGATCGGCGCGCCGCCGCCACCGCCGCAGCAACGGGAACGGAAGCCCGAACGCTCCATCTCGCGCACTTCGATACCCAGTGCCTTGAGCACTTCGCGGGGCGCTTCGTATTCACCGTTGTAACGGCCCAGGTAGCACGGGTCGTGGTAGGTGACACTGCCGCCCTTGTGCTGGCCGAGGTTGAGCTTTTTGGCTGCGATCAGTTCGGCGATATAGGTGCTGTGGTGCTGCACCTGGTAATCCCCACCCAGTGCGCCGTATTCATTCTTCAACACATGGAAACTGTGCGGGTCGCAGGTGACGATGCGCTGGAACTTGTACTTGGCCAGGGTCTGGATATTGCGCTTGGCCAACTGCTGGAAGGTGGCTTCATCGCCCAGGCGGCGCGCCACGTCGCCACTGTCGCGCTCTTCCAGGCCGAGTACGGCGAAGTCCACACTGGAGGCCTTGAGCACTTTGACGAACGCACGCAGGGTGCGCTGATTGCGCATGTCGAACGCGCCATCACCTACCCAGAACAGTACGTCGGTGGTTTTCACTTCCGGCAGCAGTTTCAGGCTGAGGTCGGCTGCCCAGTTCATGCGGCCACCGGGTGCGAAACCACCCGGGTTGTCGGTGGCGATCAGGTTTTCCAGTACTTCGGCGCCTTTGTTCGGGGTCGCGCCCTTCTCCAGCGTGAGGTGGCGGCGCATGTCGACGATGGCATCGACGTGCTCGATCATCATCGGGCACTCTTCGACGCAGGCGCGGCAGGTGGTGCACGACCACAGCGTTTCGGCATCGACCAGGCCGTTGACGATCGGCTGGTGCGGGTTGCCGCCGTGCTCGCCAATGGGTTTGCCCGGGTAGGGGCTGCCAGCGAATTGTGCGTCGGTGCCACCGGCCAGGCCGATGACCATGTCCTGGATGAGTTTTTTCGGGTTCAGCGGCTGGCCTGCGGCGAACGCCGGGCACATGGCTTCACATTTGCCGCACTGCACGCAGGCATCGAAGCCCAGCAGCTGGTTCCAGGTGAAGTCCACCGGTTTTTCCACGCCAAGCGGCGCGTTGCGGTCTTCCAGGTCCAGCGGCTTGAGGCCGGTGGAGCGGCCGCCGCCGAAGCGTTCGGCACGGCGGTGCCAGGCCAGGTGCAGGGCACCGGCGAAGGCGTGTTTCATCGGGCCGCCCCAGGTCATGCCGAAGAACAGCTCCGACACGCCCCACAGCACGCCCAGGCCAAGTACCGCGACCATCACCCAGCCACCGCTGTTGGCAGGCAGGATGCCGGCAACCGGCAAGGTGGCAATGAAGAAGCTTGCCGCAAACACCAGCAGGCTTTTCGGCAGGCGCATCCACGGGCCTTTGGACAGGCGCGAAGGCGGGTTGAGCCGCCGTTTGAAGACGAAGATGGCACCGCTGAACATGATCACCGTGGCGACCAGCAGCGCGTAGCCGAGGATCTTGCTCTGCAGGCCGAAACCGTGCACCAGAATGGCCAGCGCGGCTGACAGTACGAAGCCGCCTGCGGTGGCCACGTGGGTCTTGGACATGTATTTGTCGCGCTCGACCACGTGGTGCAGATCCACCAGGTAGCGGCGCGGCATGGCCAGCAGGCCGCCGATCAGGTTGACCTTGGACGGCCGGCCACGCCGCCACATGCGCACCCGGCGCAGGGCGCCGAGCACCGCCAGGCCAAGGGCAGCGAACAGCAGAATAGGTAGAAGGGTGTTCAACATGGGAGGCTCCCACAACAACAGCTGAATTCTTGCGCCGCTATGCCCCTTGTGGGAGCGGGCTTGTCCCGCGAAGACGTCCGGCCTGACAACATCGTTGTTGGTGCTGACGCATTCGCGGGGCAAGCCCGCTCCCACAGGGGTCTACGGCGTTTAGGCGCGCTGGATCAGAAATCCTTGCACAGCCGCAAGGCGTCGTAGATCGCCGCATGCACGTTGCGCTGGGCCACGCAGTCGCCGATGCGATACAGCAGGTAGCCTTCGCCCGGCTGGCTGAGGATCGGCTGCGGCTTGATGGCGAACAGTGCCTCCACATCGATCTGGCCCTTGTTGCGCGAACCGTCCTTCAGCGCGTAGTACAGTTCTTCATCAGGCCGCACACCGTTCTCGACCACCACCTGGTCGACCACGCGTTCTTCCTTGGCGCCGGTGTACTCGTTCTCGAGCACCGCCACCAGCTTGTCGCCCTCGCGGTAGACCTTTTCCAGCATCATGTCGCCGGTCATGATCACTTCTTTCGGGTACATGCTGCGGTAGTAAGTCGGGAACGTGGTGCCACCCATCGCCACGCCTGGCTTGATGTCGTCGGTGACGATCTCGACCTGGCTGCCCTTGTCGGCAATGAAGTCTGCCGTCGACATGCCGGTGAATTCGCAGATGGTGTCGTACACCAGCACGTTCTTGCCCGGCGCAACCTTGCCGTCGAGCACATCCCAGCTGCTGACCACCAGCCCTTCGGCGGCGCCCCAGTGTTCGTTCTGCTCGACGAACGGATGGCCGCCCACCGCCAGCACGATGACGTCCGGGCGCAGGTCCTGGATGGCGTCCACGCTGGCAGCGGTGCCCAGGCGCAGGTCGACTTTCAGGCGCGCGAGTTCCAGCTGGTACCAGCGGGTGATGCCGGCGATCTGATCACGCTGCGGGGCCTTGGCGGCGATAGTGATCTGCCCGCCGATCTGGTCTTTCTTCTCGAACAGGGTCACGTCGTGGCCGCGTTCGGCCGCCACGCGGGCGGCTTCCATACCGGCAGGGCCGGCACCGACCACCACCACCTTGCGTTTGACCCCGGTGGTTTTCTCGATGATGTGCGGTACGCCCATGTATTCACGGGAGGTCGCGGCGTTCTGGATGCACAGCACATCCAGGCCCTGGTACTGGCGGTCGATGCAGTAGTTGGCACCCACGCACTGTTTGATCTGGTCGATCTGGCCCATCTTGATCTTGGCGATCAGGTGCGGGTCAGCCATGTGCGCGCGGGTCATGCCGACCATGTCCACGTAGCCGCCTTCGAGGATGCGCGTGGCCTGGTTCGGGTCCTTGATATTCTGCGCGTGCAGCACCGGAACCTTGACCACTTCCTTGATGCCGGCCGCCAGGTGCAGGAACGGCTCCGGCGGGTAGCTCATGTTGGGGATGACGTTGGCCAGGGTGTTGTGGGTGTCGCACCCCGAGCCGACCACGCCAATGAAGTCGAGCATGCCGGTCGCATCGTAATACGCGGCGATCTGCTTCATGTCCTCGTGGCTCAGGCCATCGGGGTGGAACTCGTCACCACAGATACGCATGCCCACGCAGAAATCGTCGCCCACCTCGGCGCGCACGGCCTTGAGCACTTCCAGGCCGAACTTCATCCGGCCTTCGAAGGTGCCGCCCCATTCGTCGGTACGTTTGTTGACCCGCGGGCTCCAGAACTGGTCGATCATGTGCTGGTGCACTGCCGACAGTTCGACGCCGTCCAGGCCGCCTTCCTTGGCCCGACGCGCAGCCTGCGCGTAGTTGCCGATAACCCGCCAGATCTCTTCCACTTCGATGGTCTTGCAGGTGGCGCGGTGCACCGGCTCACGGATGCCCGACGGCGACATCAGGGTCGGCCAGTTGAAGCCGTCCCAACGCGAGCGACGGCCCATGTGGGTAATCTGGATCATGATCTTGGCGCCATGCTTGTGCATGGCGTCGGCCAGGTTCTGGAAGTGCGGGATGATGCGGTCGGTCGAGAGGTTGACCGATGCCCACCACTCTTGCGGGCTGTCGATGGCCACTACGGACGAGCCGCCGCAGATCGCCAGGCCGATGCCGCCCTTGGCCTTCTCTTCGTAATACTTCACATAGCGGTCGGTAGTCATGCCGCCGTCAGTGGCGTAGACCTCGGCGTGCGCAGTGCTGAGCACGCGGTTGCGGATGGTCAGTTTGCCGATCTGAATCGGCTGGAACATTGCTTCGAATGCCATGACGCTATCTCCGGCTTACAACGGCTTTGTAACGAACAGGCCATCTTCGTGGCCTTCTTCCGACCCGCCATAGACCTGTTCGGCCACAGTGCGAATCTTGCTGCCGCGGGCAGCGAGAATCTGGTCCATTGCGCCGGCGAACCAGCCGGTGAACATGTAGTCGACCTTGCGGCCAACCTTGCCGTACACGTACACGAACGCAGAATGCTTGAGCTTGACGCTGCAGGTGCCTTTGTCCAGGTCGATGTCCTGGATCTCGAACAGGCCCCAGCCACGCTGGCTCAGGCGCTTCATGTAGTGTTCGAACACCGCCACGCCTTCCAGGCCATGGCACTCGGCTTCTTTTTCACACCAGTGCCAGGCGGACTTGTAGCCAGCCTTGTAGAGGATCTCGGCGTAGGCGTCGGCGCCCAGCACTTCCTCGATGCCGATGTGGTTGTTGACGAAGAAATGGCGCGGTACATACAGCATCGGCAGGGCGTCGCTGGTCCAGACACCGGTCTCGCTGTCGACTTCGATTGGCAATTGCGGGGCGATCTTGGCCATGGAAACTCAACTCCATAAAAATTTTCATGTGGGTGCCCCGGCGTTGCTGGCAGGGGCTATCAGGCTTGGAGAGCGGCTTACTCGCCCCAGACGTCCTTGAGGACGTTTACCCAGTTCTCGCCCATGATCTTGCGTACCACGCGCTCGGAATGGCCGCGCTTGAGCAGGGTCTCGGTGAGGTTGGGGAATTCGCCGACAGTGCGGATGCCCAGCGGGTTGATGATCTTGCCGAAGTTGGTCAGGCGACGGGCGTAGCCCTTGTCGTGGGTCAGGTACTCGAAGAAGTCCTGGCCGTGGCCCTGGGTGAAGTCGGTGCCGATGCCGATGGCGTCTTCACCCACGATGTTCATGGTGTACTCGATGGCTTCGGCGTAGTCGTCGATGGTCGAGTCGATGCCCTTGGCCAGGAACGGCGCGAACATGGTCACGCCGACAAAGCCGCCGTGGTCGGCGATGAACTTCAGTTCTGCGTCCGACTTGTTGCGTGGGTGCTCTTTCAGGCCCGAGGGCAGGCAGTGCGAGTAGCACACCGGCTTTTTCGATTCGAGGATGACTTCTTCGGACGTCTTGGAGCCGACGTGGGACAGGTCGCACATGATGCCCACGCGGTTCATTTCGGCGACGATCTCGCGGCCGAAGCCGGACAGGCCGCCGTCACGCTCGTAGCAGCCGGTGCCGACCAGGTTCTGGGTGTTGTAGCACATCTGCACGATGCCCACGCCCAGCTGCTTGAATACATCGACGTAGGCAATCTGGTCTTCGAACGCATGGGCATTCTGGAAGCCGAAGAGGATGCCGGTCTTGCCCAGCTCCTTGGCCTTGCGGATGTCGGCGGTGGTACGCACCGGCATGACCAGGTCGCTGTTGTCGCGAATAAGCTTCTGGCTGGAGGCGATGTTGTCGACGGTAGCCTTGAACCCTTCCCAGACCGACACCGTGCAGTTGGCCGCCGTGAGCCCGCCTTTGCGCATGTCTTCGAACAGCTCGCGGTTCCACTTGGCAATGATCAAACCGTCGATGACGATGCTGTCGGCGTGTAATTCGGCTGGGCTCATCAGGCTGTCCCCTTTTATTGAGTTGGGTCGCACCGAACGTTGTGCCGGCGCTTTGGGGCCAGCATATGCCTGTGCCCCGAGGCGCCCCGATGCAAAAACGACAGGGGGTTTGCCGAAAGCGTCAATGCGCGACAACACGCCCTCTGGCACGCCGTCTGGCGATGAGAGACAGTCTCGATAACGACCTTTCTGGATGCTTTATGAACATTTGGACAGGTGGCTACCCAGGCGCCTTCGTCTGAGCGAGAATCCCTGCGATTCGTCAGCCTGTTGAGGAGAAAAGGGATGAAATCATTGGCATGGCTGGCGCTGCTGGCCGTCGTATCGGGCGCCCAGGCCGGCGAGGAAGAAAGCACCCCGTGCGACAACGTCGAGACCGACCAGCAGACCTACGCCTGCGCGGCGTTCAGCAAGCAGACGGCCGAGCGGGAGCTGAAGTCGGCTTACGATGACTTGATACAGCGGATTCGCGATCAATATGCCGACGAAGGCGACCAGGCCACTGCGCTGATCGGGCGCATGGACGCGGCAGAGAAGCTGTGGACGCAACTGCGCGATGCTGATTGCAAGGTCGAGACCTATGCCGAGAAGCAGGGGAGCAAGGCATTCCAGGCGGCCTGGGATACCTGCGTGGCGCAGCGCAGTGATGACCGGTCGGAGTATTTGCAGTCCATCGGCCAGCAGTGAAATCCCTGTTTCCTGCGCAGGCCCTATCGCCGGCAAGCCAGCTCCTACAGGTACCCCACGGCATTCAACGCCTGTGCAATACCTGTGGGAGCTGGCTTGCCGGCGATAGGGCCAGTGCAGGAGGAAATCAAACTGCCCTGGCCAACCTGTCCTCCCGCGGGCAACACTGGTACCGCGCCCGATAACACCGGGTGAAATACGAAGCCGACTCGAACCCACACGCGACCGCCACTTCCAGCACGCTCATATCGGTCTGGCGCAGCAACTGCCGCGCCTTGTCCAGCCGCAACCGCAGGTAGAAGCCACTGGGCGTATCGTCCAGATGCAACCGGAACAACCGCTCCAGCTGCCTACGCGTCACCTGCACCGCATCGGCCAGCACCTGGGTATTGAGCGGCTGCTCGGTATTGCGCTCCATCTCCCCAATCACCTTCACCAGCTTCTTGTTGCTGATGCCGTAACGGCTGGCGATCTGCATGCGCTGGTGGTCCTGTCGCGGGCGGATACGCCCGAGCACGAACTGCTCCGACACCTGCACCGCCAGCTCACTGCCATGCGCTTGCGCAATCAGGTCGAGCATCAGGTCGATCGACGCCGTGCCACCGGCGCAGGTGATGCGCCGTCGGTCGATCTCGAACAGCTCCTGGGTCGCCTGCAGGCGCGGATAGCGCTCCTTGAATGCGTCCAGCGCTTCCCAGTGCAAGGTCGCGCGATGGCCGTCGAGCAGGCCCGCCTCGGCGAGCACCACAGGGCCCGTGTCGATGCCGCCAAGGATCACCCCTTGGTGATCGAGGCGGCGCAGCGCCTGCTGCAGCGCCGGGCCGTAACACGCCAGCGGCTCGAAGCCGGCGACGATCAACAGTAGGCCTCCCGGCTCACCCTCCCCCAGCGCGCCATCGGCATTCACCGACATGCCATTGCTGGCCTCCACCGCACCGCCATCCAGGCTCAGCACCCGCCAACGGTACGAAGGCCCCTTGAACCGGTTGGCCACGCGCAACGGCTCCAGGGCGCTGATGAAGCCCATGGCCGAGAACCCCGGCAGCAGCAGGAAATGAATCAGTTGCGGCATTGCTTGCTCCACGTCACAGGTGGTCGCTTCCGTGCAAGTGTTGGTCGCCAGGGTGCGATTTCCCACCCTGCCGCCAGCGTAGCGTATTCACACGGTCCGCAGAGGCCGCCCTCAATAACAATATGCACTGCCGATGGAGAGCCACCATGCACAGCTTGATCCGCCGCAGCCTGTTGTCCCTTGCCCTGAGCAGCATCGTTGCAACCCCGCTTTTCGCCGCCGAGCCTGCGGCCTGCAAGAATGTGCGCCTTGGCGTGGTCAACTGGACCGACGTCATCGCCACCAGCGCCATGGCCCAGGTGCTGCTCGACGGCCTGGGTTACCAGACCAAACAGACAAGTGCCTCGCAGCAGATCATCTTTGCCGGCATCCGCGACAAGCGCCTGGATATGTTCCTGGGTTACTGGAACCCGATCATGACCCAGACCATCACCCCGTTCGTCGACGCCCAGCAGGTCAAGGTGCTCGACAAGCCGAGCCTGGAAGACGCCCGGGCGACCTTGGCCGTGCCCAAATACCTGGCCGACAAAGGTTTGAAGACCTTCGCCGATATCCACAAGTTCGAGAAGGAGCTGGGCGGGAAAATCTACGGCATCGAGCCGGGCTCCGGCGCCAATACCCAGATCAAGGCGATGATTGCCAAGAACCAGTTCGGCCTGGGCAAGTTCCAGCTGGTCGAGTCCAGCGAGGCCGGCATGCTGGCCGCCGTCGACCGCGCCGTGCGGCGCAAGGAGGCGGTGGTGTTCTTCGGTTGGGCGCCGCACCCGATGAACGTCAACATCGACATGGCCTACCTGGGCGACAGCCAGGACGCGCTTGGCCCGGACGAAGGCCGCGCCACGGTGTGGACGGTAACCGCGCCGGACTACGCCGACCGCTGCCCCAACGCGCACCGCCTGCTGGCCAACCTGAAATTCAGCGCCGAGGACGAGAGCCGCATGATGCAGCCGCTGCTCGACCACAAGGACGCACTGGCCTCGGCCCGCCAGTGGCTCAAGGACCACCCCGACGACAAGGCCCGCTGGCTCGAAGGGGTGACCACCTTCGACGGCAAGCCTGCGGCCGAGAACCTCAAGCTCACCGCCAACTGATCCGGCCTCTTCGCGGGGCAAGCCCGCTCCCACAGGTACAGCGTAAAACTCAGGATCTCGCTGATCCTGTGGGAGCGGGCTCGCCCCGCGAAAGGGCCAGCACAGACATCACAAGGAACCGCCATGAACCACGACGTCATCATCACCTGCGCCCTCACCGGCGCCGGCGACACGGTCGCCAAGAGCCACCTGGTCCCGGTCACCCCGAAACAGATCGCCGAGTCCGCCGTGGAGGCCGCCAAAGCCGGCGCCACCGTGGTCCACTGCCACGTCCGCGACCCGCAAACCGGTCGTTTCAGCCGCGACGTCAACCTCTACCGCGAAGTCATGGAACGCATCCGCGAAGCCGACGTGGACATCATCGTCAACCTGACCGCCGGCATGGGCGGCGACCTGGAAATCGGCCCGGGCGAATCGCCCATGGAGTTCGGCCCAGGCACCGACCTGATCGGCCCGCTGGAACGCCTGGCCCATATCGAAGCGCTGCTGCCGGAAATCTGCACCCTCGATTGCGGCACCCTCAACTTCGGCGACGGCAATGCCATCTACGTCTCCACCCCCGCGCAGCTTCGCGCCGGCGCCAAGCGCATTACCGAGTTGGGCGTGAAAGCCGAGCTGGAAATCTTCGACACCGGCCACCTGTGGTTCGCCAAGCAGATGATCAAAGAAGGCCTGCTCGACGACCCGCTGTTCCAGCTGTGCCTGGGCATCCCGTGGGGCGCGCCGGCTGACACCACCACCATGAAGGCGATGGTCGACAACTTGCCGGCCAACGTCACCTGGGCGGGCTTTGGCATCGGCCGCATGCAGATGCCCATGGCAGCACAAGCCATGCTGCTCGGCGGCAACGTGCGGGTCGGCCTGGAAGACAACCTGTACCTGGACCGTGGCGTGCTGGCCAGCAACGGCCAGTTGGTGGAACGCGCAGCCGAGATCATCACCCGCCTGGGTGGGCGCGTGCTCACGCCGGCAGAAGGCCGGGAAAAAATGAACCTCAAGCGCCGCTGATCCCTTCAGGAGACCGATATGCCCTTCATTACCGAGATCAAGACTTTCGCCGCCCTGGGTAGCGGCGTGATCGGCAGCGGCTGGGTCGCCCGCGCCCTCGCCCACGGCCTGGATGTAGTGGCCTGGGACCCGGCGCCCGGTGCCGAGCAAGCCTTGCGCAAACGCATCGCCAACGCCTGGCCGGCGCTTGAGCAACAAGGCCTGGCTCCAGGGGCGTCACAGGACCGGCTGAAATTCGTTGCCACCATCGAGGAATGCGTACGCGAGGCCGATTTCATTCAGGAAAGCGCACCAGAGCGTCTTGACCTCAAGCTCGACCTGCACGCCAGGATCAGCGCCGCCGCCAAGCCCGACGCGATCATCGGCTCCAGCACTTCGGGCCTGTTGCCCAGTGAATTCTACGAGTCGTCCACCCACCCGCAGCGCTGCGTAGTCGGCCACCCGTTCAACCCGGTATACCTGCTGCCACTGGTCGAGATCGTCGGCGGCAACCGCACCACCCCTGAAGCCATCGAAGCTGCCAAAACCATCTACACCGCGCTCGGCATGCGCCCGCTGCACGTGCGCAAGGAAGTCCCCGGTTTCATCGCCGACCGCCTGCTAGAAGCGCTGTGGCGCGAGGCGCTGCACCTGGTCAACGACGGCGTGGCCACCACCGGCGAGATCGACGATGCCATCCGCTTTGGCGCCGGCCTGCGCTGGTCGTTCATGGGCACCTTCCTCACCTACACCCTGGCCGGTGGCGATGCCGGCATGCGCCACTTCATGTCGCAGTTCGGCCCAGCCCTCAAGCTGCCCTGGACCTACCTGCCAGCGCCGGAGCTGACCGACAAACTGATCGACGATGTGGTCGACGGCACCTCGGCACAACTGGGCGAGCGCAGCATCGCCGCGCTGGAGCGCTACCGTGATGACACCCTGCTGGCGGTGCTGGAGGCAGTGAAGACCAGCAAGGCAACACATGGCATGGCCTTTGGCGATTGAGGAGCAAGCAATGCCAGCACTGACCACCTACCGCACCCCGATCCAAAAGGATTGGGTGGACTACAACGGGCATCTGCGCGATGCCTATTACCTGCTGATATTCAGCTATGCCACCGATGCGCTGATGGAACGCATCGGCCTGGATGCCGACAGCCGTGGGCACAGCGGAAATTCGCTGTTCACCCTGGAAGCGCACATCAACTACCTGCATGAAGTAAAACTAAGTACAGAAGTGTGGGTGCAAACGCAGATCATCGGGTTTGATCACAAGCGCCTGCAGATTTATCACAGTCTGCATCGAAAAGAATCCGACGAAGCATTGGCAGCAAGTGAACAAATGTTGCTTCACGTAGACTTGGCCGGACCAAAGTCGACCCCATTTGGCGACCGAACCCTACAAGCGCTGGAACAAATAATTGAGGAGCAAAGAAACTTGCCAAAGCCCAAACACCCGAGTAGAACCATTCAGCTATCCAAGCAGCACGATGATTAATAGGGTTTGAAGCGCCGGCACTGGCCAGCCCAACACAAAAGGCTGACCGTGCCGGTTACACTGACCACTAGCGGTAAAGGAGCTGGTACCGAGCTTGCAACACATTCCCAATGGCGCCAGCCCCAATTTTTCTATGCGTTACATTGGGTGGCAGATTACTAGGGTTGTCCAAATTGGAAGCGGAATAGTCGCCGGTTTCGCTGCCAACGATGTAGCAAGATTCGCTGGTGGCTTGACCATTACCGATGCAGAAACTCGATTTCACCGCAGCGCCTTGCACCCTGGCAGACCTCGCGTTCATGCAGGCGCCCTTTATATCAAGGTGTTGAAGGGTCATAGTACAGCTGCGACCCGAAAAATTATCCTGTTCGAACAGAGTAACGGTAATCGGTGTGTAGTATGGCGGATAGAAATTCGCCACCGTTTCCCGATACTCGTTGAAACGGCGAGCATTGTCATGGTTTCGCACGGTACCAATCGCTACACCTTGATGCTGTATGCGCGGGTTGGAAAAATAAGGGATCGCACCGTGGGGTGTCCGCATAATGGTGTGGAATGCTGGAGAAGCGTGCTCATAACCATGGTTGTAGCTATTGGGCGGGTCTGTTGCTTCACGCCCATGCCCCCCGCCCAGGTTATGTCCTAGCTCATGCGCCAACGTGCCGTCTATGCAGCTGAAGACCGAGTAACCCCCTCCCCTGCTGTCAGCGGGCTGATAAGCTACACCGCATACATCGCTGAATGTCGAAAGCATCGAAACCAGATCAGCCCTTAGTGCGTCCCGGTGCACATAGACAGCTCTGCCCAAGTCGGAATTGGCATTCTGCAATTCAGCAAGCTGCTCGCCGTAACTACCGGTTTCGTTATAGTTTGCGTCATAATATCCGGCCAACTCATAGGTAATTTCAACTTGACTATTTCTTAGATATTGATTGGCATCCTGCAGCACTTGCGCTACCCGCAACCGATAGTCCGGATACTTGGTACGCGATTGATTAGTCGAGACAATAAGCAGCCTAATGATGCTGTGTGTAGAGGCAGGCGCGCTCGAAGCTCGGCTGGCTTTGGTTGATCCCTCGTTAGCCCTGATGGGCTCACCCTCTGGCGGTAACTTTGACTCGTCAACTTTGACCAGTGCATATTGCCCCTCGCCGACAGGATCAATTCGATAGCGCTGCCCTTCGACTACAAGATTGCCCACTATACGATTGCCTTGTTTGGCGATAGATAAGTAATAAAACGGGTCGTTGTCCATCTCTGCAGAGTTCGATGGCGCATGCGTCTGTTTCCAGGTGGATTGCGTGTAACCGACCCAGCCTTCAATACCCGCCGTAAGGGTATTGAAGTCACGAAGGTTGAACGCTGCCGTCTTACCGCTCGGCAGCGTTACTGCCAACGCTTTGGTTTCATTGCTGACTAACGCTGAGTTCACCTTGATCCACGTGATTTCCTGGGTCGAAGGATCAGACAGTACAGTGGCCAAATAACCTGTGGCCGTTTTCTGAAGCACGTTGCGATCAGGGGTGGGCTCAAGCGTGAACAGTTGCGTCACCGCGCTTGAAGTGCTGTTGTCCGACGAGGTCGATGACGAGCACGCCGAAGCCATGGTCAACACCGTCCCTAGCACTAAGGCCTTACACATATTCTTAATCACGCTTTCCGCTCCTTTGGAATTCCATCCCCTACAGAAGAGCAATAAATTGTGCAGCCCGTCATCTGGCAAAAATGCTAGGTGTATGGTTGTACAGGGAGAACAAGCAGAATAAAAATAACCCCGCAAAGCCGTGAGCTAGCGGGGCCAAGAGCGAGCAACATCCACTGTGCATGAGCGAGGGTGACCAAACCCTCTGGTACCGTGAAGGGCTTCAGTGTGCGGGCTTGCCGGGTTGGCGATTTAGCCGTAAACGACCTGTTCTTAGCCAAAGCAGTCATCGCGACATACAACCCTTGCGGGCATGTCGCGGTAGACACAGAATCGGTCGTAAATCACAGCAGCACTCTCTTAGCGATAAAAGGGACAACAGCCATGATGCATGCGGATTTGATTGATCAGGACGACCTCGCCGGCCAGCTGCGCGCGCGCGGTTTCGAGATTCCGGCGGGCGCCAGTGCCGAGCAGGCTTGCGAAGCGGTGGTGCGTGGGCTGACAGAGCCTAATGCGCGGGCGCTGAAGGGTATGGTCGAGCAGATGTATACCGGGAGTGCGACGATTCTGCCGGCGGTGCGCCAGGCCATCGACAAGAATCTGTTGCCGGCGTTGGCGAGTTTCAACAAGCGGGCCTGATTTATTTTTCCTGTACTGGCCCTATCGCCGGCAAGCCAGCTCCCACAGTGACTACACAAAGCCCGAGGCCTGTGCAGTACCTGTAGGAGCTGGCTTGCCGGCGATAGGGCCAGGCCTGCCTTACAGGAATTACTCAAGGCCCGAGGCCTGTGCAATACCTGTGGGAGCTGGCTTGCCGGCGATAGGGCCAGGCCTGCCTTAAACCGGCTCGGCCAGCTTCTCCAGTTCTGCAGTCCGGTCAAACAGCCGTGCCAGCCCTTCCTGGTGGGTCACCCCCACCACCGTACACCGCGGCAACTCCCGTCTGAGCATTTCCAGCAAGCCCCGGGCACTGCCCAGGTCGAGCTGGCTGGTCGCCTCATCCAGGTACAAGGTATCCGGCCGGTACAGCAACGCCCGCGCCAGGCTCAACCGCTGCTGCTCCCCGCCGGAAAGCACGCGTTCCCACTCAGCCTGCTTGTCCAGTTGCCCAATCAGGGCTCCCAGCCCCACCTGGCCCAGCACACCGATCAACTGCACATCGTCTATCGACCGCACCTGTGGATAAGCCAGTAAGGCGCGCAGGCTCATGTGCGGCATGTAGGGTTTCTGCGGAAGCAGCAAGCTGCGACCCGGTGGCAGTTGCCAGTCGCCCAGGCAGTACGGCCAAAGCCCCTGCAAGGTGCGCAGCAAGGTCGACTTGCCAACCCCGCTGCGGCCACCCAGCCGCAACCACTGACCCTGCCCTGCATGCAGGTCCAGGTTGCGCAGCATCGCACTGCCATCCGGCCGGAAAAGCGTCAGCCCTCGGGTAGACAGGCAGTCGCCCGGTATGGCGCTAACGGCCTGCCTGCGGCTGGCCGCAATCGCCTGCTCGAACTGCTCCAGCCGCTGTAACGCCGCGCTCCAGCGCACCAGCTTGTTGTACAACTTGATGAACCAGCTGAGCGAGCCATGCACGGCATTGAAGGCGCTGCGGATTTGCATCAGCCCACCCAGGGTGATGGACTTGGCCATGAATGCCGGCAACGCGGCGAACACCGGGATAATCAGGCTCAAACGCTCGTAGGAGACGGTGAACAGGCTGAGGTTGCGCTCGCGCCCCATCAACTGCCGCCAATTGTCGGCGATGGCGCGAAAGCGTTCGGCCAGCTGCTCGCGCTCGACGGCCTCACCACGGTACAGCGCAATCTGCTCGGCATGGTCACGCTTGCGCAGCAGGCTGGCGCGAAAATCCGCCTCGCGGTGTTCACGCGCGTAGTTGAGCGCATGCAGCGGCTTGCCGATCAGGTGGGTGAGCAGGCTACCGATCAAGGTGTAGGCCAGCACGAGCCACAGCAGATAGCCATGCACCGTGAAACGCTCACCGAACAGGCTGAAGGTCTGCACCCCCGACAGGTTCCACAAGATCACCACGAATGCGCCGACCTGCGCGAGGTTGATCACCAGCGAAGCGACCAGCTCGATGCTCAAGCCAACCATCAGGTCGACGTCCTGGGCGATACGCTGGTCGGGGTTGTCCGGCTCGCCGGTCAGCCCAAGGCGGTAGAAGGCCTGGTCGGCCAGCCAGGCGTCGGTCAGGCGCCCGGTCATCGCCTGGCGCCAGCGCAGCTCCAGCCCTTTGCGGATGTAGTCCATGGCCACGATGATCAGCACATAGCTGCCCAGGTACAGCGCGTACTCGCCGACCAGGCCGTACAGCCCCGTCGTGTCGAACGCGGCCAAGGTGTCGTAGAAGGTCTTGCTCCAGCTGTTGATCAGCACATTGATCTGCACCACCAGCAAACCCAGGCCGATCACCGCCGCCAGCATCAGCCATGCCACCCATTGCCGGCGGTCGTGCCAGAACGGGCGGCTCAGGCGGTAGAACGTGCGCAAGGTATTCACAAGGCCTGCTCCAGCGCGGCGGGCGATGGCAGCAGGCGCAGCTGCACCTGGTTGGCGGCGGGGAACAGCTGCCGCGCCATGTGCTGCATGGCCGGCAGGGTCAACGCTTCGGGCAACCTGGCCTGTTCGCTGAGGTAGCGGGGGTCTTGCCAGTGGCGCTCGCTGAGGATCAGGCGCTTGAACTGGGTTTGCGGGTCTTCGCGGCGCTTGGCTTCCTGGCGTTGCAGTTCGTGGCGTGTGGTCTTCAGCCACTGCTCATCCACGCTCAAACCGGCCAGGGTCTTCTGCGCCAGCGCCCAGAGTTCGTCCACCCGCGCCGGGTCGCAAGTAAAGCTCAGCGTACTTTCGATACGCTGCGAATCGGGGTCGAGCTGTGCATCGAAGCTCAGGCGATACACCCCCGAGGCTTCACCGCGCAGCTGCTGCTTGAGCCGTTGGTTGGCGAGGTCGCGCAGCAGCGCTACGCGCATGGCCGCTTGTGGTTGCCAGGCTTGAGGTAGGTAGCTGCTGGCGTGCAGAACGGCCCGCGGCTCCAGCGCGATGGCCAGGTCTGTGCGGCGCTGGCCAGGCTGCTGTACGGCCGGTTGCGCGTTTGCCGCAGCGCCGCGCGGCAGGTTGGCCAGGTAACCGCGTACCAGCGGTTCGAGCTGCTCTGCGGGCACGTCGGCCATCAGGTAATAGGTCACGGGGGCGCTGGCAAGGCGCTGCCAGTCGGCCTGCAACTGCTCGCGGTCCAGCTGTTGCAGCGCTAGCGGGTCGGGGCTTTGCCAATGATCGGCGCCGTACTTGAGTACGCGCTGCGCGCTTGCCTGGCGTGAACGTACATCTAAGGGGCTGCTGCGCACCCGCTGCAGCAGGTCGTTGCGCGCTTCGTCGAACAACGTCGGGTCGATGCCCGCCAGCTGGCTCAGGCGATAGCTCTGCAACAAAGCCGGCAGTTGCCCGGGAGCACCGCTGAGGTTCAACTGCAGGCGCTGCGGCTGATGCTCCAGGCCGAGCGTGGCCCGCTGTGCCTGGCGCCACGCTTGAGCGCCCTCCGGCCCGCTGCGCACCGCCAGTTGCGCAGCCATCTGCAGGCGCCAGGCTGGCGCATCGGCAAGGCGGTAGCCTGCGGATGATTCGGCCTGTAGCAGCCAGTTGCCGTCCGGGCCGTTGCGGCGCAGCCACACCAGCTTGTCACCGTTGCCCAGGGCCCAGTGCTCGACGTGCTCGGCGGCGAACGCCTGGCGCCCGACGATTTGCCCGGCTGGGCCCGGTGCATCGGGCTTGTAGGTTGCCACGGTGGGGGCGTCAGTTCGCTGCTGCGCAGGTGCGGGCAGTACCTGGCTGGCGATCTGCGCCTGCAATGCCTCGACCGCCGCAACAGTTGGCACCTCGACCTCCGACTGCCTGGGCACGCTGAACTGCAGCACGCGGTCGGCACTGCCTAGCCAAAGCTTCAGCCTGCCGTTGAGGTCGTCGAGGTCGATGCCTGGCAACACCTGCAGATAGCGTCGCGCTGCAGCATGGCGTTCGACCACGCTGCCTTCAGGCGCCGTGGCGTTGGTGAGCTGCTCGACCCATTGCTCGAACGTACGTGGCGTGTGGTTGGCCAGGGTCTTGTCGCCCAAGGCGCTGATATGCGCCCGCTGGTGTTCGAAGTCCTGCTCGCTGAACCCATGCTGGCGCAAGCGCTCGATCTCGGTCAGCAACTGGCGCAACGCTTGTTGGTGCTGCAGGCCGTCTACGCCAGCAGCGATGCCGAGCACCGTCGACTGGCTGCCGATCAGGGTTTTCTGCGCGGTCAAACTGCGCACACCCGCCTGCCTGGGCTGACGACGCACGTTGTCGACCAGCGCCGCCAGGGCCATGCGGTCGATCAACCGCTCACGCATTGCCGCGCGGCTGGTACCGCGGCTTTCCGGCTCGTGCAGGCGCAGCAGCAACGACACCTGGCTGCTGCCGGATTGAGGGTCCTGCAGGCGGAAGACCTTCAGCTGGCCATCCAACGGCAGGTCACGATGCCCGCGCGGCGGTACCGCGCCGCCTCGCGCTTTACCGAAGGCCGTTTCGAGCTGCGCCAGCATCGCTCCAGGCTCGAAATCGCCCACGGCTGAAATGACCATGTTCGACGGCTGGTACCAGGTGGCCTGGAACGCTTGCAGGTTGGCCAGGCTGGCTTCTCGGATAGCCGCTTCGTTGCCGATGGTGCGGTGCGCCGGGTAGCGCGAACCGACGCGTTGCGATGCCGTGCGCTGTTCGTTCATGCGCTGCGCCACACCCAGCCCGCCACGCCATTCCTCGATGACGATCGGCCGTTCGCGCTCGAGGTCCGCCGCGCTGTAGTCGCCGGCGAACGCCATGTCGGCCAGCACCTGCAAGGCCTGCGGCGCCTGGCGCATGCCCGATGGTGGGCTGAGCATGTACTGGGTGCGCTCGTAGTTGGTCATGGCGTTGAAGTGCCGGCCTTGCACCCAACCCAGGCCGACCATGCGTGCGCGCACGTTTTCGGCATGCCCGGCACGGCTGTGGAACACCAGGTGCTCGACCAGGTGGGCGACACCGACCTGGTCGTCGGCCTCGTCCACGGAGCCGGCGTTGACGGTCATGCGCAGGTCGAGCCTGCCGGGCTGGGCCGACTCGCGCACCAGGCGGTATTGCATGCCGTTGGCCAGGGTGCCTTGGGTGACCTGGGGATCCCAGGGCAATGGCGCGTCAGGTTCAGGCAGCGACGCACAGGCGCCGAGCAGCAGCGGGCCGAGCAGGCCCGCAAGGAGCTTTTTCATCAGGGTGTCCACGGTTTTTTTTTCAGGGATCAGAAGCGGTAGCCGACTTCCAGCCAGTACTGGCGGCCGACTTCGTATGTGGTCCGGGCGGTGCTGCTGTTGCTGACGATAGGGTTGACCTTGTCGGTGACGTTGGTCACGTCCACAGCCACGAACAGCGCCTGTTCTTTTGCCGTGGGGATCTCCCACTTGACGCGCATGTCCCAGGTTGGGGCGGCGGCCACCGATGCGGTGTCGTAGACACGCAGGGCCTCGCCGTCGATATCTTCGGTGCGGCCTGTGTCGATGATCTGCTCGTAGGCGCCGCGGTAGCGGAAGAAATTGCTGATGCTCAGGTGCCAGCTGGGGATCTCGGTGATGGTGGTCAACCGCGCTGTCCATGGGCGGTTGAAGTCGCTGGCCGGCAGCTCGCTGTATGCCAGGCGTTTGCCATCGTAGATCACGTCGTCATCGGCATATTCAGCTTCGCTGAAGCCGCTTTCGTAGGTGCTGTAGGCATTCTTGCTGCGCGACCAGTCCAGCGCCAGCTGCAGGCTGGTGATGCTGCCCAGCACGCGGAACGACTGATTGGGGGTGATCGTCAACGAAACATTGTCGCTCTCGCTGGCGCCGGCGTTGACGTAGGTGTAGTAGATGCTCTGGTAGCCATCGACGGGGTCGAGGCCGAGCGTACGCGACGAGGTGCGCACCACTTGGTCGTTACCCTTGCGGTGCACGTACTTCAGGCGGATGTCGGTGTTCAGCCAGCGCTGCTCCAGGCCCAGCATCAACTCGTCGTCGTAGGGGATGTTCATGTCCGAGAAGCGGTTGGTATTGAGCACCTGACGCCCCACCCACGCGCCGTCCTGGCTGGCCCGGGTGTAGGTAGTGTTCAGGGCCTGGCGACCATCGGCCAGGCGGTACTTGAAGAGGTTGCGCCCGTAGTAGCGGTTGGCGCCGAACACCAGCACAGTGCTGCGATCGCCGAAAAAATCATAGTCACCGGCAAAGCGCGGCGAAACGGTTTTCTGCTTCATGTAATCGTCGCCTTCGAAGCGCAGCCCCGGGCGCAGGCTGAGCTTGCCGATCTGCACCTGGTCGTCGATGAAGAAGGCGTAGGCGTTTTCGGTCAGGTCGATCTTGCCGGCATTGTACTGGGTACGGATGCTGCCCCACTGGCGGGTGTTGCCATTGAGCAGCGGGCTGACCGAGCACCATGGGTCGCTGCCCGCGCAACCTGTGCCATTGTCGCGCTTGAAGGTGTTGACGCCCTGCCCGGTCTCTTCGCGCTCCCACACGGCGCGCTGCTGCGAAAGCTCAAGGCCCGTGGTGATGCCGTGACTGACACCGGCGAAGTCGAAGGTCTGCCATTCGCCTTTGAGGGTGTAATCGATGCCGCGCTGGGTCTGGTCGAGGTTGCCGAACGCGCCTTCGCCGCTTTTCGCGGTGTTGCTGCTGGGGTTGCCCCAGTTCTTGGCGTCGGAGTACCACCAATTTACGGTGTCTGTTTCATCTGACTCACGCGAGCTGTACAGATTGGTCAGCGCCAGGGTATGGGTCCAGCGCGCCTGGTCACCTTCCCAGATCGCCTTCAGCGAGCCCTGCCAGCCACCGTTCTTGTTGGTGAACCCAGAGTTCAGGAAATTCTCGCGGAAGAACACGTTCTCCTGGGGCGCCTGGATGAACGAGCTTTCCACGGTCAGCCGATCATTGACGTCCCAGTATGTCTTGAGCATGTAGTTGTCGAGCTGCCGGGTCTGGTCTTCGCGGCTGTCGGCATTGGGGCTGGTGTAACCGTTCTCGTAGCGGTTGAGCGGGATCACCGAACGGCGCTGGGAAAAGCTCAGGATCGCGCCGAAGTTGTCGGTGAGGTGGCCTTCGAGCATGCCACGCAGCGTGGTTTTCTCGAACTCGGGCTGGTACTGCTCGGAGGACGAGTTGGCGAAGCTTTCCTGATCCTGTTCGGTGATGTGATAACGCGTCCACTCCGAGCGGCTGATCCCATAGGAGAACTTGCCGTGCAAGCCTTTGCTCGGGCGGCGGGTGATGGCATCGATCACACCGCCATTGAAGCCGCCGTACTCGGCCGGCACGTTGCTGTCGTAGACCTTGACTTCCTGCAGCAGGTCGGCGTCCAGGGCGATGCCGTGGGGGTTGCTGGGCGCGGCGTCGAACTGGCGGTTCTCGCTGTAGCCGTGGGCGCCGGGGTCCAGGTCGTTGTTGATCGAGATGCCGTCGATCATGAAGTTGTTCTGGTAGAACTTGGCGCCATTGATGCTGATGTCGGCGGGGTCGATCTCGCCTGGGGTGTTGGAGCTTTTCTGCGCGCCGGAAAACTGCACGCTAGGGTGCATCTGCAACAGCGTGGTGATGTCGCCGTTGGCGCCGGGGAAGGCACGGATGGCCTTGCCGCTGATGACCGTGGCGCCCATGTAGCCGTTGCCTTCGGTGTCGCCCAGCACCAGGGTGTCATGCAGCTCCAGCGGGCCGGCATCTGCCTCGCTGTGCAGCAGGCGCAGGCTGATCACATCACCGTCCGTGTCCCAGGTCAGTCCGCTACCTGAGAGCAGCCGCGACAGAGCCGCCTCGCTGCTGAAGTTTCCCTGCACCGGGTTGCCCTGGGCGCCTTCGAGCAATTGTGCATCCGCGCTGACCTGCAGCCCGCTCTGCTGGCCGAAGGCGATCAGCGCGCCAGCCAGTTGCTGCGCCGGGATGGCGAAGGCATGTACCTGCGCCAATTGCGCGGGCGCCTCGGTGGCCCACAGCAGCGGCGCGGGCATTACGCCACCCAGGCCCAGCAGCCCACTGCCCAACACGCATTTCAGGCGCAACGACCAATCCCGCGCGCTGCGCGGCTTCCGGCTTATTGTTTGTGTCATGCCACATCCCCGCCCCGGGCAGTTGCCGGAACCAAAATTGAATACGAATCGCTATCAGTTGTTGCGCGCGGGGGAGAAGACGGGGCAGTACGCGGATTTTTCAGAAAAATCAGGAAATATTTTTGCAGGGGGGGGGCTGAGCAGCGGCCCGGCGGCTCAAGGCTTGCTCAGTACCAGAACCCAAGGCCCGTAGCTGTGCACGTTACCGCCATGGGGACGAAGCACAGCCCGCAAGGCAGCCTCAGGCTTGCGCAGGTCATACACACCGGTAACACGCTTGTCGCCCAGTGCATCATCGCGCAGCAACACCTTACCCGGCAGGTACCGCGCCAGCTCCTGCACCACTTCGGCGACACGCTCGTTATCGGCGATCAACTGCCCCTGGCGCCAAGCCGCCGCCTGCGATGGCACCAAGGTGTTCACCTGTACGAGGCCATCGACATAACGCAGCCGTTCACCGGCCGTGAGCGCATCCGACAGCACATGCCCATTGACGGCATCCTCGACCCTCACCGAGCCATGCTGCACATCCACCCCCGCCCTGCCCGGCCGTAGCGCGACGTTGAAGGCAGTGCCGGTCACCGTCACTTTTATCGCATCGGCGCGTACGTGGAATGGCTTGGCCTTGTCGGGCATTACCTCGAAGAACGCCTGGCCCGTCAGCAGTTTCACGTCGCGGTGATCGCCGGAGTAGTCCACGGCAATAGCGGTGTCGCTGTCCAGCTGCACCACGCTGCCATCGGCCAACGTCACATCGCGGGTCTCGCCTTGGGCGGTGCGGTAGTCGGCCTGCAGGCGCAGGCTCAGCGAAGGTGCTACGGCCACCATCAGGCAGGCCGCCACCGCCGCGCCCAACCACCAGCGCCGGGTCGGTTTTTTCCTGGGCAGCGGCACCACCGTAGCCGTCGCAGGTGGTTCGGGCCACTGCTCGGCGGTGGCAGGCGCCAGCTGGCCGGTCAGGCGCCACACCCGCTCGGCCTTGCCGTAGGCCTGGGCATTGGCCACATCGCTGGCGCACCACTGCGCCAGCTCGGCACGCAGTTGCGCATCGTGCGGCGCCTGCTGGATGCGCAGGAGCCAGTCGAGGGCTTGGTCGCGGCGGCTGGATACGCGGTCTGCTGACGTCATGTCCGGCAAGTCTCCAGGGGGCTCGGGGGCGCGAAGGGTCGCACAGAGTCGGCCCATTGAGCAAAGGACGCGCCAGCAGCAGGCATTTTCACAGGTCGTCCTCCAGCTGTGCCATGCAATGGCGCAAGGCATCGTGGACCAACTGGTGCACCAGGCTCACTGAAACGTTCAGGTGGGCCGCCACCTGCTGCAAGGTGAAGCCACCGAGGCGGTGCATTTCGAAGGCCAGGCGGGTGCGCTCAGGCAGCGCCTCGAGGGCACGGTTGATGGCGGCGAGCTCGTCCTGCTGGGTGATGGTCTGCTCGGGCGAGGCGGTGCTGGAAGGCAACTCGGCAAGCATCTCGTCGCCACCGGGCTGGGCCTTTTCGGTTGCCGTGCGGCGGATTTGGTCCAACGACAGGTTACGGACGATGCGGTAGAGATAACTGGCCGGGTGGCGGATATCGGCATGGCTGTCCTGGCGGCTGAAGCGCAGCCAGGCTTCCTGTACCACGTCTTCGGCACGGGCGCGGCAACCCACGATTGGCGTGGAATAGTCGACCAATGCTGCCCGGTGGGCGAGGTAGAGCTGCAGTTTGTCGTCCGCCACGGGGTGGTGTGCCAAGCGATTTCGGGGGCGGCGATGTTACCTGTAGTCGAGAATCATTATCAACCAATGATGCAGCGTTGCCCTCTTGGCCCTCATCGCCGGCAAGCCGGCTCCTACAGGTACCGCACCGATCTCACGCCTTGCGGTGAATCTGTGGGAGCCGGCTTGCCGGCGATTGGGCTGCAAAGCAGCCCCGAAGCCTTAAAGCCTCACGCTGGCAAACGTCGACTCGTTACGCGCCTGGCTCAGTGCAGCCATCGGCCCGCTGTGCGGCGACAGGGTCATGGCCTGTGGAATCGGCATCATTGCCACCTGCTGCGCAGTATTGGAGCCTACGCGCTCATCCCGCGGCGGAATGCCGAAGTACTCGCGGTAACACTTGGAGAAGTGCGGCGTGGAAACGAAGCCGCACACCGACGCCACTTCGATGATCGACATCGGCGTCTGCTTGAGCAGCTGCCGCGCGCGGATCAGGCGCAGCTTCAGGTAATAGCGCGATGGCGAGCAGTGCAGGTACTTCTGGAACAAACGCTCGAGCTGGCGCCGCGACACGGCTACATAGACCGCCAGCTCGTCCAGGTCGATCGGCTCTTCCAGGTTGGCCTCCATCAGCGCGACGATTTCCTGCAGCTTCGGCTGGTTGGTGCCGAGCATGTGCTTGAGCGGCACGCGCTGGTGGTCCTGTTCGTTGCGAATACGCTCGTAGACGAACATCTCGGAGATCGCCGCCGACAGCTCGCGGCCATGATCGCGGCTGATCAGGTGCAGCATCATGTCCAGCGGCGCGGTGCCGCCGGAGCTGGTGAAGCGGTTGCGGTCGAGGGTGAACAGGCGCGTGCTCATGTTCACCCGCGGGAAGGCCTCCTGCATCGCGGCCAGGCACTCCCAGTGCACGCTGCAATCGAAGCCGTCGAGCAGGCCGGCGCAGGCCAATGCCCAGCTGCCGGTGCACACCGCACCCAAGCGGCGCGACTGGCGGGCCTGGGCCTGCAGCCAGGTAACGTGCTCACGGGTAACGGTGCGCTGGATGCCCACACCGCCGCAGACGATCACAGTGTCGATCGGCGGGGCGCTGTGCATGGCGGCGTCGGGGGTGATCTGCAAGCCGTCGCTGGCCCACACCTGGCCGCCATCCACGGTCAGCGTGTGCCAGCGGTACAGCTCACGGCCGGACAGCTGGTTGGCCATGCGCAGCGGCTCGACGGCCGACGCCAGGGAAATAAGGGTGAAATTGTCCAGTAGGAGAAAACCGATGGACTGGGGTGCTGTGCGGTTCTGGGTTGGGTTCCCGGAGGTGTACGACGTCATCGCGATTTCTCCTCACACAAATGCAGGGTGTGCCTCAGGCGGGCACTGATTTCTTGTTATGACCCCCCAGTCAGTTTCCGAGGGGTAGGTTGCCAATCTCAACGCAAACGCCGTGCCGGAAGTTGAACAGCCATTCGAAAACTCCTGAAAACGACGCCTTTGCTGAGCAATTCAGGGGCTTGCGATGCGTTTGCCAGTCGGCGCAAACCGGCGAGCTAGCGCCTCCCGTGTAACCGTTGAGCACTTTGGTGACACGCGCAGTGTAGGTTTCCCAGAAACGACACTCTTGAGTGTCACCGACAATGCCCACACTGATCACGACACCCGACGATCGGTAGATGCACAAACGCCCCATAACGGGGCGTCGTGTCGAGAATAGCGCGAGATCAGCGCATCAACATTCGATGGCGCTGACCGCCAGCCCACCGCGCGAAGTCTCTTTGTATTTGTCGTGCATGTCCGCTCCGGTATCGCGCATGGTGCGGATGACCTGGTCGAGCGAGATGAAGTGTTCGCCGTCACCACGCAGGGCCATCTGCACGGCGTTGATGGCTTTGACTGCAGCAATCGCATTGCGCTCGATGCACGGCACCTGCACCAGGCCACCGACCGGGTCGCAGGTCAGGCCAAGGTTGTGCTCCAGGGCGATCTCGGCCGCGTTCTCCACCTGCCCCGGCGTGCCGCCAAGCACTTCGGCAAGGCCCGCCGCCGCCATGGCGCATGCGGAACCGACTTCACCCTGGCAACCGACTTCGGCACCGGAAATCGAAGCGTTCTTCTTGCACAGGATGCCCACCGCCGCGGCGCCGAGGAAGAAGTCGACCACGCTGGACTCATCGACCTCGTCACTGAAGCGCATGTAGTAGTGCAGCACCGCCGGGATGATGCCGGCGGCGCCGTTGGTGGGTGCGGTGACCATGCGCCCGCCGGCGGCATTCTCTTCGTTGACCGCCAGCGCGAACAGGTTGACCCACTCCATGGCGCTCATGGTCGAGCCAATCACATTGGGCTTGCCGATCTCCTGCAGGCTACGGTGCAGCTTGGCGGCACGGCGGCGCACGTTCAGCCCGCCGGGCAGTGTGCCCTCGTACTTGAGGCCGTTGTTGACGCACTCCTGCATGGCTTCCCAGAGCTTGTGCAGGCCCGCGCGGATTTCCGCCTCGCTGCGCCAGACCTTCTCGTTGGCCATCATCAATTGCGACACGCTGAGGTCGTTTTGCTTGCACAGGCGCAGCAGCTCGGCGGCGCTGTTGAAATCGTACGGCAGCACCGTCTGGTCGGCGTCCAGCACACCGCTGGCAGCCTGCTGCGCATCGACCACGAAGCCGCCGCCCACCGAGTAGTAGGTGTCACGGTGCAGCTCGGCGTGCTCGCCCTCGGCAATCAGGGTCATGGCGTTGGGGTGGTACGGCAGGTTTTCGTCCAGCAGCAGCATGTCGCGGGCCCACACGAATTCGATGGGCAGGCGGTTATCCAGCTTGAGGATGTTGGTTTCGCGCAGGTCGGCGATGCGCGGGACGATCTGGGTCGGGTCGATGGCGTCGGGCCAATCGCCCATCAAACCCATGATGGTGGCGTTGTCGGTGCCGTGGCCGATGCCAGTGGCCGACAGCGAACCGTACAGCCGCACCTCGATACGTTTCACCTGCGCCAGCTCCCCGCGTTCACGCAGGCCCTGAACGAACAAAGCACCCGCACGCATGGGGCCGACGGTATGCGAGCTGGAGGGCCCGACACCGATCTTGAACAGGTCGAACACGCTGATGGCCATTGTCGCTTCACCTCTTGCTGGGCTTGTCTCTGCGCGCCATGCGCAGGGCGGGGCAACTGCTAGGCTGAAGCTGCGAGCCGCCACGAATGCAAGCATCATCGGGCTTTTACGCACCCCCTCGCCGTCTGCAACCGACGTAATTTTGTCCAGCAGCGCCGCGCTGTTTTGGCCATTTGTGCGCCGCTTTTCAGCGCTTGAGTGACGGAAAAATGCGCCGGTCGGGGTGGATAAATCCATAAGCGACATCGCCCTCACTGGATGCGACCCGTTGCGTACTGGATACGACCCCACCAGTAGGCGATTGCTCGGCGCTGGAGGATTATCGAAAGCGACTCGTATTGCACGGCCTCGCAACCTGCCCTCTGCAGGCCTGGTCGACCGGACCCTGAGAAAGCCCCGGCGGCCCCCGCGAACCCGAAGATAAAATCACAGGAGTCCATCCATGAAAGGTTCACCCTCGCTGTTGCTGGTCGCGTTGCTGTCCGCACCGTTACTGGCCCAGGCTGCAGAACCCGAGCAGTGCCAGACGGTGCGTTTCTCCGATGTCGGCTGGACCGACATCACCGTTACCACAGCGACCACCAGCGTCGTGCTCGAAGCCTTGGGTTACAAGACCCACACCACCATGATCTCGGTACCGGTGACCTACAAGTCGCTGGCCACCGGCAAGGACCTGGACGTGTTTCTCGGCAACTGGATGCCGACCATGGAGAACGACATCAAGCAGTACCGCGACGCCGGCACTGTAGAAACCGTGCGCGCCAACCTGGAAAACGCCAAATACACCTTGGCCGTGCCACAGGCGCTGTACGACAAGGGCCTCAAGGATTTTGCCGACATTCCCAAGTTCAAGAAGGAACTGGACGGCAAGATCTACGGCATCGAGCCGGGCAACGACGGCAACCGCACCATCCAGAGCATGATCGACAAGAACGCCTTCGGCCTGAAAGACGCCGGTTTCAAGATCGTGCAGTCGAGCGAGGCCGGCATGTTGTCGCAGGTCGACCGGGCGCAGAAACGCGGGGATGCCATCGTGTTCCTGGGTTGGGAACCCCACCCGATGAACACCCGGTTCAAGATGCAGTACCTCACCGGCGGGGATGATTTCTTCGGCCCCGACTACGGCAAGGCCACCGTGCTGACCAACACCCGCAAGGGCTATGCGCAGGAGTGCAGCAACGTTGGCCAACTGCTGAAGAACCTGTCGTTCGAGCTCAAGGATGAAAGCACCATGATGGGCTATGTCCTGGACGACAAGATGAAACCCGAGGCTGCCGCGCAGAAGTGGCTCAAGGACAACCCAGGCAAGCTTGACGCCTGGCTGGCCGGGGTAACCACCGTGGACGGCAAACCCGGCCTTGAGGCGGCCAAAGCCAAACTGACGCAATAACGCAAGACGCTCAAGCAACACCGCGGGGCGGGACCGTGCCCGCCCCGGACTGATTTCAATCTTTGCAGGTGGAAGCTCGCTATCATGCTTATCGATCAGAAAATACCCCTGGGTCAGTACATCGCGTCATTCGTCGAATGGCTGACCCAGAATGGCGCCGCCTATTTCGACGCCATCGCCCAAGGCTTGGAATTCATGATTCATGGGGTCACCAGCACCCTGACCTGGTTCAACCCGTTCGTCCTCATTGCCCTGTTCGCCGGCCTCGCGCACTTGATCCAGCGCAAATGGGCGCTGACCGTGTTCGTTGCGCTGTCGTTCCTGTTGATCCTCAACCTGGGTTACTGGCAGGAAACCATGGAGACGTTGGCGCAGGTCACCTTCGCCACGGTGGTGTGCGTGGCCATCGGCGTGCCGCTGGGCATCGTCGCCGCACACAAGCCGATGTTCTACACCGCCATGCGCCCGGTCCTCGACCTGATGCAGACGGTGCCGACCTTCGTCTACCTGATCCCTACCCTGACCCTGTTCGGCCTGGGCGTGGTACCCGGGCTGATCTCCACGGTGGTGTTCGCCATCGCCGCACCCATCCGCCTCACTTACCTGGGCATCTGCGACGTGCCGCAAGAGCTGCTCGACGCCGGCAAGGCCTTTGGCTGCTCGCGCCGCCAGCTGCTGACCCGCATCGAACTGCCCCACGCCATGCCGAGCATCGCTGCCGGGGTTACCCAGTGCATCATGCTGTCGCTGTCGATGGTGGTGATCGCCGCCCTGGTGGGCGCCGACGGCCTGGGCAAACCCGTGGTCAACGCACTGAACACCGCCGATATCTCCCTGGGCTTCGAAGCGGGCCTGGCGATCGTGCTGCTGGCGATCATGCTCGACCGTATCTGCAAGCAACCGGAAGCCACGGTAAGGGGTGAAGCATGAGCATCATTCGTTTCGAAGACGTCGACGTCATCTTCTCCAACAAGCCGCGCGAGGCACTGGCGCTGCTGGACCAAGGCAAGACCCGCGAGCAGATCCTCAAGCAGACGGGCCTGGTGGTCGGCGTCGAAAAGGCCAACCTGGACATCAACAAGGGCGAGATCTGTGTGCTGATGGGCCTGTCCGGTTCGGGCAAGTCGAGCCTGTTGCGCTGCATCAACGGCCTCAACACGGTCAGCCGCGGCAAGCTGTTCGTCGAGCATGAAGGCAAGCACATCGACATCGCCCACTGCACCCCGGCCGAATTGAAGATGATGCGCACCAAGCGTATCGCCATGGTGTTCCAGAAGTTCGCCCTGATGCCCTGGCTGACGGTGCGCGAGAACATCAGCTTTGGCCTGGAAATGCAGGGCCGCCCTGAAAAGGAACGGCGCAAGCTGGTGGACGAGAAACTTGAGCTGGTGGGCCTGACCCAGTGGCGCAACAAGAAGCCGGACGAGCTATCCGGCGGTATGCAGCAGCGCGTGGGCCTGGCCCGGGCGCTGGCCATGGATGCCGATATCCTGCTGATGGACGAACCGTTCTCCGCCCTCGACCCGCTGATCCGCCAGGGCTTGCAGGACGAGTTGCTGGAGCTGCAACGCAAGTTGAGCAAGACCATCGTGTTCGTCAGCCACGACCTGGATGAAGCGCTGAAGCTGGGCAGCCGCATCGCCATCATGAAGGACGGCCGGATCATTCAGTACAGCAAGCCCGAAGAGATCGTGCTGAACCCGGCGGACGAGTATGTGCGTACGTTCGTCGCCCACACCAACCCGCTGAACGTGCTGTGCGGCCGCAGCCTGATGCGCACGCTGGACAACTGCAAGCGGATCAATGGTTCGGTGTGCCTGGACCCAGGCATCGATTCGTGGCTGGACCTGGGCGAAGGCGGTTCTCTGCAGCGTGCACGCCAGGGGCAGAACGGGCTGGACCTGCAAAACTGGGCGCCGGGTGAGGATGTGGAGTTGCTGGAGCGTCGGCCGACGCTGGTGAATGCTGATATCGGCATGCGCGAGGCGCTGCGGATTCGTTATCAGACCGGCAACAAGCTGGTGTTGCAGGATAACGACAAGGTGGTGGGGATTCTTGGGGATACCGAGCTTTACCACGCGTTGCTTGGCAAGAACCACGGCTGAAGCCATTGGGGCCGCTTTGCGGCCCATCGCCGGCAAGCCGGCTCCCACAGGGCCGGCGTACACTGTACCTGTGTGAGCCGGCTTGCCGGCGATGGGCTGCGCAGCAGCCCCAATCACTCGATCAGCGAACCACGATCCCGCGCGAAGCCATGTAGGCCTTGGCCTCCGGCACGGTGTACTCACCAAAGTGGAAGATGCTCGCCGCCAGTACCGCGCTGGCATGCCCTTCCAGAATCCCGTCCGCCAGGTGCTGCAGGTTGCCTACACCACCCGAGGCAATGACCGGAATACCCAGCGCATCGCTGATGGCACGGGTTACACCCAGGTCGAAGCCGTTCTTCATGCCATCCTGATCCATGCTGGTCAGCAGGATCTCACCGGCACCCAGGCCTTCCATCTTCTTCGCCCACTCGACGGCATCCAGCCCGGTCGGCTTACGCCCACCGTGGGTGAAGATCTCCCAGCGCGGCGCTTCGCCAGGGGCGGAAACCTTCTTGGCATCGATGGCCACCACAATGCACTGCGACCCGAAACGGTCGGCAGCTTCACCCACGAACTCGGGGTTGAACACCGCGGCGGTGTTGATCGAAACCTTGTCGGCACCGGCATTGAGCAGGTTGCGGATGTCTTGCACGGTACGCACGCCGCCACCCACGGTCAGCGGGATGAACACCTGGCTGGCCATGCGCTCGACGGTATGCAAGGTGGTGTCGCGGCCATCGACACTGGCGGTGATGTCGAGGAAGGTGATTTCGTCGGCACCCTGCTCGTTGTAGCGACGGGCGATCTCCACCGGGTCGCCGGCGTCACGGATGTTCTCGAACTTGACGCCCTTGACCACCCGGCCGTTGTCCACGTCCAGGCAAGGGATGATGCGCTTGGCCAGTGCCATGGTTCAGTCCTCAGCCTTGGTAGTTGTCGCAGAAGGCCTGGGCCTCGGCGACATCGAGAGTGCCTTCGTAGATGGCGCGGCCAGTGATGGCGCCGACGATGCCTGGCGCCTTGGCGTCCAGCAGGGCCTTGATGTCACCCAGGTTGTGGATGCCACCGGAAGCGATCACCGGAATGCGCGTGGCTTCGGCCAGGGCCTTGGTGAACGGCACGTTGCAGCCCTGCATCATGCCGTCCTTGGCGATGTCGGTGTAGACGATCGCCGAGACGCCATCGGCCTCGAAACGCTTGGCCAGGTCGATGACCTGCACCGAGCTCACTTCAGCCCAGCCGTCGGTGGCAACGAAACCGTCCTTGGCATCCAGGCCAACGATGACCTTGCCCGGGAACGCTTTGCACGCTTCAGCGACGAATTCTGGCTGTTTGACCGCCTTGGTGCCGATGATCACGTAGCTGACGCCAGCCTTGACGTAGTGCTCGATGGTTTCCAGCGAACGGATGCCACCGCCGATCTGGATCGGCAGGGTCGGGTAACGCTTGGCGATGGCGGTAACCACTTCACCGTTGACCGGCTGGCCTTCGAAGGCGCCGTTGAGGTCGACCAGGTGCAGGCGGCGGCAGCCACCTTCGACCCACTTGGCGGCCATGCTCACCGGGTCGTCGGAAAATACCGTGGAGTCTTCCATGCGGCCCTGGCGCAGGCGCACGCAAGCGCCGTCCTTCAGATCGATAGCGGGGATAATCAGCATCTTGGGAACCTGTCTATTTGTTGGGTTTCAGGGCTTCTCGAGTGCCCACAGGTCGCTTTCGATGCTCTCGAACCGCTCCTTGAGGTGCAGCTGAACATCGGCAATCGCCCTGTTGTAGTAATGAGGTGCAATTTCTTTGCTGAACAGGTCGAGGACTTCGGCCACCTCGAACGACCCCAGCTGCAGCTCGAAGCGGTCTTCCAGGAAGCGCTTCAAGGTGTCGAGCGCCTCGCGCTCTTGCTCGGCGGCCAGGGTGATGACCGGGGCCTTGGTCTTCGACCTGCTCATTTACCAGCGCCCGTCCCAGGCGACGAAGTTCTGCAGCAGCTGCAGGCCATGGGTATGGCTCTTCTCCGGGTGGAACTGCACAGCAAAGCGCGAACCGTCGGCCAGCGCGGCGGCGAAGTCGACGCCATAGTGGCCGCGGCCGACCACCTGGCCCGGCTTGCCGGCATTGATGTAGTAGCTGTGCACGAAGTAGAAGCGCGCGCGGTCAGAAATGTCGTGCCACAGCGGGTGGTCGATGGTCTGGGCGACTTCGTTCCAGCCCATGTGCGGCACCTTCAGGTGCTCACCGTCTTCACGCAGGTCTTTGCCGAAAAAGCGCACATTGCCTGGGAACAGGCCGATGCAATCGACACCGTCGTTTTCTTCGGAATGGTCGAGCAGCGCTTGCATGCCGACGCAAATGCCGAGGAACGGGCGGTCCTGGCTGACTTCACGCACCAGGCTGTCGAAGCCCAGGCGGCGGATTTCGGCCATGCAGTCGCGAATCGCACCCACACCGGGAAACACCACACGGTCAGCCTCGCGGATTACCGCGGCATCGCTGGTGACCAGCACCTTGCCGGCGCCGACGTGCTCAAGCGCCTTGGCCACCGAGTGCAGGTTGCCCATGCCATAGTCGATTACGGCTACCGTCTGCATTTACAGGCATCCCTTGGTGGATGGCATCTGCCCGGCCATGCGCTCGTCGAGGGTCACGGCCATGCGCAGCGCGCGGCCGAAAGCCTTGAACACGGTTTCGATCTGGTGGTGGGTATTGTGGCCACGCAGGTTGTCGATGTGCAGGCTCACCAGGGCGTGGTTGACGAAGCCCTGGAAGAACTCCTGGAACAGGTCGACATCGAAGCCACCGACCGTGGCACGGGTGTACGGCACGTGCATCTGCAGGCCCGGGCGACCGGAGAAGTCGATGACCACGCGCGACAGCGCTTCGTCCAGCGGCACATAGGCATGGCCGTAGCGGAAGATGCCTTTCTTGTCGCCGATGGCCTGGGCGAATGCCTGGCCCAGGGTGATACCGACGTCTTCGACGGTATGGTGATCGTCGATATGCAGGTCACCCTTGCACTCGATATCCAGATCGATCAGCCCGTGTCGGGCGATCTGGTCGAGCATGTGTTCAAGGAAAGGCACGCCGATATCAAATCGAGCCTTGCCACTGCCATCGAGGTTGATCGAGCACTTGACCTGGGTTTCCAGGGTATTGCGCTCGACGGAAGCCTTACGTTCGACCATCACCAGCTCCGCAAAATCATTGGGCGAAAAGGGCTCCATTATAGGCCCAGAACGCTCAAGCTTGAAACGCGGATGACATATGGCAATGCAAGGGGCTGCTTTGGCTCCCACAGAGACCCCACAAAATTCGTGCACTGTGGAGAAACCTGTGGGAGCCGGCTTGCCGGCGATGAGGCCATGACAGCCAGCCAATCAGCTGGCTGTCATGCCCCTCAGTGGAACAACACCGCCGTCTTCTGCAGGGTAATCCACACCCCCCAGGCCAGCGGAACCACCACCACGGCCCAGGCAATCAGCACCAGCGGCAGGCTGCCCGGCGCGGCATGCCATTCCAGCGAGCGCGCACCATCGGCACCTTTGTCGTGGCTCAGCGCACGCTCGGCCGCCAGTTGTGCATCGCTCATGAAGTGCTTGTCGGCCACCGGGCGCACCAGCAAGTTGCAGATGAAGCCCAGCACCAGCAGGCCGGCGAGGATGTACAGGGTCATGTCATAGGCCGCTGCACGCTCCACACCGGCTGCCAGCTGATACTCGCGCAGGTAGGTGATCAGCACCGGGCCAAGCACGCCGGCAGCGGCCCAGGCCGTCAGCAGGCGGCCGTGAATGGCGCCGACCATCTGCGTGCCGAACAGGTCGGCCAGGTAGGCCGGCACTGTGGCGAAACCACCGCCGTACATGGATAGGATGATGCAGAAGGCGGCCACGAACAGCGCCACGTTCCCCAGATGGCCCATGTTCGGCACCAGGCTGTAGAGGCCAACGCCCAGGGCGAAGAAGGCGAAGTAGGTGTTCTTGCGGCCGATGTAGTCCGAGAACGACGCCCAGAAGAACCGCCCACCGATGTTGAACAGGCTGAGCAGGCCGGTGAAGCCCGCCGCAATGGCGGCAATCTGCGCCAGCTGCGCGGCGTTCAGCTCACTGAACGTCAGCTCGTTGCCCAGCAGCTTGCCGGCAAACACTTCCTGCAGCAGCGGCGAGGCCATGCCGAGGATGCCGATGCCCGCCGACACGTTCAGGCACAGTACCAGCCAGATCAACGCAAACTGCGGGGTTTTCCACGCCACACTGACGTGCACATGGCGGTCGGTGACCATCGCGTTGGCTTTTTTCACCGGCGCGGTCCAGCCTTCCGGCTTCCACCCGGTAGGCGGCACGCGATAGGCCAGGGCGCCAGCCGTCATGAACACGAAGTAGATCGCCGCCATGGCGACGAAGCTCTGCCATACGCCGACTTCATGCTCGTTGCCGAAGTGGCCCATCAGCGCAGTGGCCAGCGGGGCGCCGACCATCGCGCCGCCGCCGAAGCCCATGATCGCCATGCCGGTGGCCATGCCGCGCTTGTCCGGGAACCACTTGATCAAAGTCGAGACCGGCGAGATGTAACCCAGCCCCAGGCCGATGCCGCCGATCACGCCAGAGCCCAGCCACATCAGCCACAGTTGGTGGGTTTTAACGCCAATCGCCGAAATCAGCATGCCGCCGCACCAGCACAGCGCCGACACCAGGCCAGCCTTGCGTGGGCCGGCGTGCTCCAGCCAGCCGCCCAGCACGGCTGCCGAACAGCCGAGGAAGACGAAGAACAGGGTGTAGATCCAGCTGAGCATGGAAATCGGCCAGTCGCACTCGGCGCTGAACATTCGGGCGATGAAGCCCATGTCAGCCGAGCACGCAACCGGTGCGGTAATGCCGATGGCCTGCGACAGTGGCAGCCAGAATACGGAGAAACCGTAGGCCATGCCGATGCACAGGTGAATGGCCAGCGCCGCCGGGGGTACCAGCCAGCGGTTGAAGCCCGGGCGGGCGATGATGCGCTCCTTCGACAGGAAGCCCGGCGCGCTGGCCACCGCTCCTGCCGTGATACTGCTGTTCATGGATTCGATCCTTTTGTAGGTAGACGGTGCTTGCGGATTGAATGCCCGGCTCTTCTGAATGCACGTGAGGCGTGGCCGTTGCATGGCAACGCGCCGCGACAATGGGTCGCGGGCGCTTCGAAAGCGGCGCAAGAGTACCAGTTCGCTCATGACATGGAAGCAATCTGATATCGTTATTTTTTGCCCGGCTGAATCGGTACTTCTGGCTCGTCACTAAAAAGGAACTGCCCGGCCAACCGCTGTCGAAAGTCGCAATGTCTGATCAATTAGTAGGAAATGCCCTGTATCTCTTGTCTGATACTCAGGGCCCACCGCTGCGGCGCTATACTCTGCCGCTTGAAATTCAAATACGGACTACAAGGACTCGCCCATGAAAGCGTTCGGCAAAATCCTGGGACTGGGGCTTCTCGGGTTGCTGCTGATCATCGTGGCGCTGGGCTTCGCCCTGACCCACCTCTTCGATCCCAACGACTATAAAGACGAGATCCGCCAGTTGGCGCGCGACAAGGCCCATGTCGAGCTGACCCTCAACGGCGATATCGGCTGGAGCCTGTTCCCGTGGCTGGGCCTGGAACTGCACGAGGCCAGCATCGCCACGCTGAACAAGCCCACCGAGCCGTTCGCCGACCTGCAGATGCTCGGCCTGTCGGTACGCGTGCTGCCCTTGCTGCGCCGCGAAGTGCAGATGAGCGATGTGCGCGTCGAAGGGCTGAACCTGACCCTGGCCCGTGATGAACAGGGCCATGGCAACTGGGAAGACATCGGCAAGCCGCTGCCGGCGAAGGACGGCGCAGCCGCCAGCACCCCAGCGCCCGCCGAACAGCCAGGTGCGCCGGCAGAAAGCAGCAGCGAGCGCACGGTGAAGCTGGACATCGACAGCCTCACCGTGAACAACGCCCGCGTGCAGTACACCGATGCCAAGACCGGCAAGAGCTACAGCGCCGAAAGCATCCAGCTGAGCACTGGCCCGGTCCACGAAGGTGCGAACATCCCGCTCAAGGCCAGCGCCTTCCTCAGCGCCAGCCAGCCGAACCTCAAGGCGCGCACGGAGCTTGCCGGCGAGCTGCGCTTCGACCGCAAGCTCAAGCGCTACAACTTCGAGGACATGCGCCTGACCGGCGAAACCTCGGGCGAGCCGCTGGCCGGCAAGACCATGACCTTCGCCGCCCAGGGCCAGGTGCTGGTCGACATGGCGGCCAATGTGGCGTCGTGGAACGGCCTCAAGATCTCCGCCAACCAGCTGCGAGCCCTGGGCGAGCTGAACCTGCGCGACCTGGACAAGGCGCCGCAGCTCAGCGGCGGCCTGTCCATCGCCCAGTTCGACCTGCGCACCTTCCTCGACGGCATCGGCCACCCGCTGCCGGCCACCAACGATCCCGCTGCCTTCAACAAGCTGGAGCTGGTCAGCCGCCTGCAGGGCACGCCGAACAGCCTGGCCCTGGAAGACCTGGCGGTAAAACTGGACGACAGCACCTTCAGCGGCCGCGTGGCCGTCGAAGACTTCGCCAAGCAAGCCCTGCGCGTTAAGCTCAAAGGCGACAAATTCGACGCCGACCGCTACATGCCGGCCAAGAGCGAAGAAGCCAAGGGCGCCACCGCGGCGCGCCAGAACGAGGTCAAGCAACAGGAAGCCAGCGCCGTGGCCGGGGCAGGCAGCTCACCGCTGCCGAACGCGCCGACCCAGGTGGCCTGGAGCAACGACAAGCTACTGCCGGTCGATCGCCTGCGCGCCCTCGACCTGCAGGCCGACCTGGCCTTCGGTTCGCTGACCCTCGACAAGTTGCCAATCAGCGACGCTCAACTGCAGGCGACCGGCCAAGGCGGCCTGGTCACCCTGCAAACCTTGCGCGGCGGCCTTTACAACGGCAGCTTCGAGGCCAAGGGCACCGTCGACGTGCGCCCTGCCGTGCCGCAGATCGGCCTCAATACCAAGATCAACCGAGTACCGGTGGAACACTTCATCAAGGCCGACGACAAAGAGCAGGCCCCGCCGGTAAAAGGCCTGCTGACCCTGACCAGCGATCTGACAGCCACCGGTAACAGCCAGAAGGCACTGGTCGACACCCTCAACGGCAGCGCAAACTTCACCATCAACGACGGCGTGCTGGTCAACGCCAACCTGGAGCAGCAACTCTGCCAGGCCATCGCCACCCTCAACCGCAAGTCGCTGAGCGGCGAGCCGCGCGGCAAGGACACACCGTTCGAAGAACTGCGCGGCAGCCTGGTGATGCGCAACGGCGTGGCCAGCAACCCGGACCTCAAGGCACGTATCCCCGGCCTGACCGTCAACGGCCACGGCGACCTCGACCTGCGGGTGCTGGGCATGGACTACAACGTCGGTGTGGTCGTTGAAGGTGACCAGCGCGCCATGCCCGACCCGGCCTGCCAGGTTAACGAGCGCTACGTCGGTGTCGAAGTGCCGCTGCGCTGCCGTGGCCCGCTGGAGCTGGGCGCCAAGGCCTGCCGCCTGGACCAGGACGGCCTGGGCAAGGTCGCAGCCAAGCTGGCCGGCAACCGCCTGAAAGACAAGATCGATGAAAAGCTCGATGAAAAACTCGGAGATAAAGTGAGCCCAGAACTGAAAGACGCGCTCAAGGGGCTGTTCAAGCGATGACCCCTGCGCAGTTCTCCAGCGCCGTGCTGGATTGGTACGACCAGCACGGCCGGCACGACCTGCCCTGGCAACAGGGCATCAACCCATACCGGGTGTGGGTGTCGGAAATCATGCTGCAACAGACCCAGGTCAGCACCGTGCTGAACTACTTCGACCGCTTCATGCAGGCGCTGCCTACCGTGCAGGCCCTGGCCGAAGCACCGGAAGACGAGGTGCTGCACCTGTGGACCGGCCTGGGTTACTACACCCGCGCGCGCAACCTGCAGAAAGCCGCGAAGATCGTGGTCGAGCAGCATGGCGGCGAATTCCCGCGCAGTGTCGAGCAGCTTACCGAGCTGCCCGGCATCGGCCGCTCCACCGCCGGTGCCATCGCCAGCATCAGCATGGGCATCCGTGCACCGATCCTGGATGGCAACGTCAAGCGCGTGCTGGCCCGCTACACCGCGCAGGCCGGCTACCCGGGCGAGCCCAAGGTGGCCAACCAGCTGTGGGCCACCGCCGAGCGCTTCACCCCGCCCACCCGCGCCAACCATTACACCCAGGCGATGATGGACATGGGCGCCACGCTGTGCACGCGCAGCAAGCCCAGCTGCCTCATATGTCCGCTGCAGCGCGGTTGCGAGGCGCACCTGCACGGTGTAGAAACCCGCTACCCCGAGCCCAAGCCGCGCAAGGCCCTGCCGCAGCGCCGCACACTGATGCCGCTGCTGGCCAACCACGAAGGCGCGATCCTGCTTTACCGTCGCCCTTCCAGCGGCCTGTGGGGCGGGCTGTGGAGCCTGCCCGAGCTTGAAGATATCCAGCAGCTCGATGACCTGGCCTACCAGCACGGCCTGCGCCTGGCAGAAAGCCGCGCACTGGACGGCCTGACCCACACATTCAGCCATTTCCAGCTGGCGATCGAGCCGTGGCTGGTGCGTGTCGACCCGGTCGGCCAGCACGTGGCCGAGGCCGACTGGCTCTGGTATAACCTCGCCACCCCGCCGCGCCTGGGCCTCGCCGCCCCGGTCAAGAAGCTGCTCAAACGCGCGGCCGACGAACTGATTGCAGGAGATGCCCGATGACCCGTACCGTGATGTGCCGCAAGTACAACAAAGAATTGCCAGGCCTGGAGCGCCCGCCCTACCCCGGCGCCAAGGGCCAGGACATCTTTGATCACATCTCGCAGCAAGCCTGGGCCGACTGGCAGAAACACCAGACCATGCTGATCAACGAAAAGCGCCTGAACATGATGAACGCCGAGGACCGCAAGTTCCTCCAGGCCGAGATGGACAAGTTTTTCGCCGGCGAAGACTATGCCCAAGCGGAAGGCTACGTTCCCCCGGCCGAATGACCCCAAAAATCGTAAGCGACGGAATTAATTTAAAATTTTTTCAAAAAGTCGTTGACGAGCGGTCTGGAAATCTATTTAATTCACCTCGTCGCCCAGATAGCTCAGTCGGTAGAGCAGAGGATTGAAAATCCTCGTGTCGGCGGTTCGACTCCGTCTCTGGGCACCACCTTCAAGCTTCTGGTGGTTGCAAAGTTACCCGAAGCGACAACAAGAAACCCGCCTAGTGCGGGTTTTTTGTTGTCTGCGATTTTTTCGTTCCCTTCTGCCTCACTGCTCATTGTTGACCAACATCAACAAGCGCCTTCTCGCTCAAACCCACAATTGCAGACGGACACACGACCCGACCCTGCAAGGACCTCCATGAGCGAAGAAACTCCCCTGCTGCTCCCCGCCCCCGACAGCCCCACGCCAAGCCCCTCGCCAAAACCGCGCCCCCGCCGCCCCCGTCAGCGCAAACCCGAGCCGGCCATCACCCAGATCAGCCAGGCACCGGCCGCGCTGGAAGTGGCCAGCGCACCGAAAGGCAGCAACGAGGACAGCACCTCTGCGCGCCTGCCGGCCAGCTACCCCTATCCCACCCGCATGCGCCGCCAGGAATACGAGACGGCCAAGCACGCGCTGCAGATCGAGCTGCTGAAGGTACAAAGCTGGGTCAAGGAAACCGGGCAGCGTATGGTGGTGCTGTTCGAAGGGCGCGATGCTGCGGGCAAGGGTGGCACCATCAAGCGCTTCATGGAGCACTTGAATCCGCGCGGCGCGCGCATTGTCGCGCTGGAGAAGCCTTCCGAGCAGGAAAAGGGCCAGTGGTATTTCCAGCGTTACATCCAGCACCTGCCCACAGCAGGCGAAATGGTGTTCTTCGACCGCTCCTGGTACAACCGCGCCGGGGTCGAAAAGGTGATGGAATTCTGCTCGCCCCTGCAGTACCTGGAGTTCATGCGCCAGGCGCCGGACCTGGAGCGCATGCTGTGCAACAGCGGCATCCTGCTGTTCAAGTACTGGTTCTCGGTGAACCGCGAGGAGCAACTGCGCCGCTTCATCTCACGCCGGGATGACCCACTCAAGCACTGGAAGCTTTCACCCATCGACATCAAGTCGCTGGATAAGTGGGAGGACTACACCGCCGCCAAAGAGGCGATGTTCTTCCACACCGACACCGCCGATGCGCCGTGGACGGTAATCAAATCCGACGACAAGAAGCGCGCCCGGATCAACTGCATCCGCCACTTCCTGCATTCGCTGGATTACCCCGGCAAGGACCTCAGTGTTGCGTATGCGCCCGACGCACAATTGGTAGGGCGCGCCTCACGCGGTTTCGAGGAAGATGAGCTGGCACCGCAAGCCTGAAGGCTTAGAAGTTAGCGATGGCACTGCAATAGTCCGCCTTGCGCTTGGGCACTTCCCGCGTGTTGCCCAGGCGCTTGAGCGAACCATCGCAGGCACTGTAGCCATGCACGACAAACTCATAGTCAGCGCCTTTTTCCGGCACGAACGAGAACATCCCCAGGCAGTTCTGCACCCTGTCATACCCCACCGACTGGCCGCGATCGAGAAAGTGCAGGGTAAACGGCTTGCCCGCCGGGACCAGCACCTCGCTGACCGCATCCCCCGCCTGCACCGCCGCACTGGCAGGCATACCCAGGCTCTCGCCATTACGGTCGGCGAAGCCTTCGGTGGGCACCGCGATTACCCCCGCGCCAGGGCTGTACCAGTCCACGCAGTCCTTTTCCGGCACAGCACGCACCATGCCATTGGCCACCACCCGCAGCCTTGCGGTATCGCCTGCAACCGGCGAGGCGTAGGGCGTATTGAACGATTTGACCGCAGCCATATTGCCGCAACCACAGAGCGCCGCAGCCAGCAGGCCAAGCGAGAGTGCTGTTTTCATCCGTGAAACCTCATCAATGGATACCGGATATCCGGCGGCCTGCCTCAGACCACTGCCTGCCGCTTGGGTTTCCTCGGCAAGTACGATTCAATACGCACATTTTCGCCCCCAAGGATTTCCAGCCCCATGGCTACCCATACCAAGCAACAGAAACGCGCCAAACGCGCCGCCACCAAGGCCAAGCAGAACCGTATGGTGCGCAGCGGCCAGGCAGTCAAGGCCAGCGCCGGCGACAGCGCCAGCATCGAGCAGGTGTTCAACAAGGCCATGGAATCGGACAGCTACAAAGATATGTTCGAGAAGATGAAAGCCGCGCAGGAAACCAGCCTGGTGGCGATGATCTCGGTGTTCCTGGTCGACCCGCTGCTGGCGCTGGTGCTCAAAGGGCACAAGGAAGAGCACGCCACCGACTACATCGTGCTGGTGTTCAACGCCTACCGCACCTGGCTCGATGGCGCCGACGAAGACACCACCATGGCGTGGCTGGAGAGCGACGAGTTCCAGGAAGCGTACATCGCCGCCTCCGAGCTGGTGGCCAAGCAGCAACAGCAGCAGAAACAGTTCGGCTGAGCCAGTACCGGCCTCTTCGCGGGGCAAGCCCGCCCCACAGGTTGTACACAGGCCTCGGGCATTGTGGAGAAACCCGTGGGAGCGGGCTCGCCCCGCGAAGAGGCCGGCACTGACAACCAAAAAGGCCGCGCCCCTCACAGGGCGCGGCCTTTTAATTGCAGCCAGCGCGGGTCAGTTATCCAGCGCCACCCGCCCAGCCGCCTGGCGCTTGCGATGCACCAGCAAGCCAGCCGCTACAACACCAATGCTCAGCAGCGCGGTGGCGATGATCTCTGCACGGTGGTCTTCACGCAGCCCCATCACCACCAGCACCGCAACGATGAAGGCAATGGTCGCCCAGGTCAGGCCCGGGAACAGCCACATCTTGAAGTCGATCTTCTCGCCACGCGCTTCACGCTGGCTGCGCATGCGCAGCTGCGAAACGGCGATCACCAGGTACACCAGCAGCGCGATGGCGCCGGAGCTGGCCAGCAGGAACTCGAACACCTGGGCCGGCGCAACGTAGTTGGCGAACACGCAGAGGAATGCCGCTGCGGTCGACAGCAGTACCGCCACATGCGGGGTAGATGCCTTGGTGGTGCGCTGCGCGATAGCCGGGGCATCGCCACGCTTGCTCAGCGAGAACAGCATGCGCGAAGAGGTGTACAGCGCCGAGTTGAGGCAGCTGGTCACGGCGATCAGCACCACGATGTCGACGATCAGCTTGGCGTTCGGCACACCGATGCGGCTCAGCACGGTCTGGTAGGAACCGGTTTCGGCCAGCGCCGGGTCGTTCCAAGGCACCAGGGCCACGACCAGGAAGATCGATACCAGGTAGAACAGGCAGATACGCCAGATCACCGAGTTGGTGGCGCGGCTGATCTGCTTGCCCGGGTCTTTCGATTCGGCAGCAGCGATCGTGACGATTTCGGTCCCCATGAACGAGAACATGGTGGTCAGCATCGCTGCCAGCACTGCGCCCAGGCCATTAGGCATGAAGCCTTGGGTATCGAAAAGGTGGCTTGCACCGCTGACCTGGCTATTGGGCACGAAGCCGAACATGGCCACGCAACCCACGACGATGAAGCCGATGATCGCCAGCACCTTGAGTAGGGCAAACCAGAACTCGAACTCGCCGTAGTTCTTGACGCTGCACAGGTTGGTCAGGGTAAGTGCCAGGGTGATCAGCAGGGAGAAGGCCCAGAGATCGACCGCAGGGAACCAGGCGTGGAGGATTGCTGCGGCGGCGTTGGCTTCCAGCGGGATGACAAGCACCCAGAACCACCAGTACAGCCAGCCAATGGTGAAACCGGCCCAGCGGCCAATGGCGCGGTCGGCATAGGTTGAAAACGAACCGGTGTCTGGCGAGGCAATCGCCATTTCGCCGAGCATGCGCATCACCAGCACCACCAAGGTACCGGCGGCGGCATAGGCCAACAGCACGGCAGGGCCGGCAGCAGCGATGGCGTGGCCGGAGCCTACGAACAGACCGGCGCCGATGACGCCAGCAATGGACAGCATGGTGACATGCCGTTGTTTGAGCCCCTGAGCGAGGTCATTGGAATTGTTACCGCTCATAAAACTACCTTTGTAAGGAGTGGACCACCCGATTGCTAAAACGAAGCGCGCCCGGGGTTGGTTTAGGCGTCGCTGCAATCGGCGGTTTCGATAGGGCAATAAGCGGGCCATCTGCTGAATGCATTCGTCAGATTGATCTGGCAGCCGTGAAGGGCGCGGGTTGCAGGGCATTCGGCCAAGTCTGACCGAAAGGCCGCCAAATTCGCAGTAAATGACTAGATTACGGAAATACCCACTTACAAACGCACCAAAGGTGCTCCTGGGTAACACCTATGCACCATGGCAATACAGAAAAGTGCAACCTTGGGGTACAACCTGGGATCAGGTTGATGGCTATCGCGGCTGAAGCCGCTCCTGCGGGGGATCGGTGTGCCTGGCGCGGCTGGTTTGGCGCGAAGGGGTCAAAAGCGCTTCCCACACCTGCTCAAAGCTGGCACCATCGCGCCTTTTTTCATCAAGGCTCTGGAGTTGGGCGAGCCCCTTGCGGACATCTGCGCGACGTTGCGCTGCAACGATGCGACAAATCCCCCGGCAATGCCCCGAGCCCCCTGCGCCCCTGTTGGCCGCCATAATGCCGCTATGCTAGCTTGGCGCACGCCAGGAAGGCCGCCAACAGCTGGGAACGCACCCGAACACATGAGGACCGCACATGGCCCAGGCCACGCCCGCGCTGGAAATCCGCAACCTGCACAAACGCTACGGCGACCAGGAAATTCTCAAGGGCATTTCGCTGACCGCGCGTGACGGTGACGTGATCTCCATTCTGGGATCTTCCGGCTCCGGCAAGTCCACCCTGCTGCGCTGCATCAACCTGCTGGAAAACCCACACCAGGGCGAAATCCTCGTGGCCGGTGAGTCGCTGAAGCTCAAGGCTGCCAAAAATGGTGACCTGATCGCTGCAGACAACCGCCAGATCAACCGCCTGCGCAGCGAAATCGGCTTCGTCTTCCAGAATTTCAACCTGTGGCCGCACATGTCGGTGCTCGACAACATCATCGAGGCGCCACGCCGCGTGCTCGGCCAGAGCAAGCCCGAGGCGATCGAAGCGGCCGAAGCACTGCTGAACAAGGTCGGCATCTTCGACAAGCGCCACAGCTACCCCGCCCAGCTTTCCGGTGGCCAGCAGCAGCGTGCCGCCATCGCCCGCACCCTGGCCATGCGCCCCAAGGTCATCCTGTTCGACGAGCCAACCTCGGCGCTCGATCCGGAAATGGTCCAGGAAGTGCTTAACGTTATCCGCGCACTGGCCGAAGAAGGCCGTACCATGCTGCTGGTGACGCACGAGATGAACTTTGCCCGCCAGGTGTCCACTGAAGTGGTCTTCCTGCACCAGGGCCTGGTTGAAGAGCAAGGATCGCCGCAGCAGGTCTTCGAGAACCCGACCTCGGCGCGTTGCAAGCAATTCATGTCCAGCCACCGCTAACGGAGCAACACGAATGCAGACCTACAAGAAATTCCTCCTGGCAGCTGCCGCCACTCTGGTGTTTTCGGCCAATGCCATGGCAGCCGAAAAACTGAAAATGGGCATCGAGGCGGCCTACCCGCCCTTCAACAACAAAGATGCCAGCGGCCAGGTGGTCGGCTTCGACAAGGACATCGGCGACGCGCTGTGCGCCAAGATGAAGGTCGAATGCGAAGTGGTCACCTCCGACTGGGACGGCATCATCCCAGCGCTGAACGCCAAGAAGTTCGACTTCCTGATCTCCTCGCTGTCGATCACCGACGAGCGCAAGCAGGCGGTTGATTTCACCGACCCGTACTACTCCAACAAGCAGCAGTTCATCGCACCGAAAAACGTCGACTTCAAAACCGACCGTGCTTCGCTCAAGGGCAAGACCATCGGTACCCAGCGCGCCACCCAGGCCGCGACCTGGCTGGACGACAACGGTGGCATGGACGGCGAGTTCAAGGTCAACCTGTATGACGGCCAGGAAAACGCCTACCTGGACCTGACGTCCGGCCGCCTGGACGCCATCCTCGCCGACAAATATGCCAACTATGACTGGCTGAAGTCCGACGCTGGCAAGAACTTCGAGTTCAAGGGCGACCCGGTCAACGACAGTGACAAGGTCGGCATCGCCGTGCGCAAAGGCGACAACGAGCTGCGCAACAAGCTCAATGCCGCACTGAAGGAAATTGTCGCCGACGGCACCTACAAGAAGATCAACGACAAGTACTTCCCGTTCAGCATCTATTGATTCGCCCCGACCGGCACGCCCTGCGGCGTGCCGGTCCCTAGAACGACCCTGCCCATGAATATCGACCTGCACGGATTCGGTCCGGCCCTGGCGGCTGGCACCTTGATGACCGTAAAACTGGCGCTTTGCGCCCTGCTGCTTGGGCTGGTCCTGGGCCTGCTCGGCGCCCTGGCCAAGACTTCCCCGATCAAACCGCTGCAATGGCTTGGCGGCTTCTACTCGACCCTGGTTCGTGGTGTGCCCGAACTGCTCTGGGTATTGCTTATCTACTTCGGTACCGTCGGGCTGATGAACAGCCTCGGCAACGCCCTCAACATGCCGGGCCTGGAACTCAGCGCCTTTGCCGCCGGCGTGATCGCCCTCGGCCTGTGCTTCGGCGCCTATGCCACCGAAGTGTTCCGCGGTGCCATCCTGGCGATCCCCAAGGGCCACCGTGAGGCCGGCCTGGCGCTTGGCCTGTCGAAGGGGCGCATCCTCTCGCGGATCATCCTGCCGCAGATGTGGCGCATCGCCCTGCCCGGCCTTGGCAACCTGTTCATGATCCTGATGAAGGACACCGCGCTGGTGTCGGTGATCGGCCTTGAAGAAATCATGCGCCACGCACAGATCGGCGTGACCGTGACCAAAGAGCCCTTCACCTTCTATATGGTTGCGGCCTGCATCTACCTGAGCCTGACCATCGTCGCCATGACCGGCATGCACTTCATGGAAAAACGCGCCGCTCGCGGCTTTGCGAGGGCTGAGCAATGAATTGGGAAGTGATCATCAAGTGGCTGCCACGCCTGGCTCAAGGTGCCACCCTGACCCTGGAGCTGGTCGCCATCGCGGTTGTCGCCGGGCTGATTTTGGCGATCCCGCTGGGCATCGCCCGCTCCTCCAGGCACTGGTATGTGCGCGCCGTGCCTTACAGCTACATCTTCTTCTTCCGTGGTACGCCCCTGCTGGTGCAGCTGTTCCTGGTCTATTACGGCCTGGCGCAGTTCGATGCGGTGCGGGCAAGCAGCCTGTGGCCGTACCTGCGCGACCCGTTCTGGTGCACGGTGCTGACCATGACCCTGCACACCGCCGCCTACATTGCCGAGATTCTGCGCGGCGCGCTGCAATCGATCCCCAAGGGTGAAATCGAGGCGGCTCGGGCGCTGGGCATGTCGCGCGGCAAGACGCTGTTCTACATCATGCTGCCCCGCGCTGCGCGCATCGGCCTGCCGGCGTACAGCAACGAAGTGATCCTGATGCTCAAGGCCAGTGCGCTGGCCAGCACCGTGACCCTGCTGGAACTGACCGGCATGGCACGCACCATCATCGCCCGCACCTACCTGCCGGTGGAGATCTTCTTCGCGGCAGGCCTGTTCTACCTGCTGATCTCGTTCATTCTGGTACAGGGCTTCAAGCTGCTGGAGCGTTGGTTGCGCGTAGACGCCTGCCAGGGGCGCTGAGATCTCGCTGACCTCATCGCGGGCAAGCCCGCTCCTACAAACCGGTGCTATGCCTGTAGGAGCGGGCTTGCCCGCGATGAGGCCCTATAACCCCCACACCCCTCAAGCCCATGCCCCCCTACCTCCACAGCCACCACCTAAGCGACCGCTTCCAGGCCCTCGACCAGTTCCTGACCGAGCACCAACAGCTGTGGAAACCCAGGCCCTTCACCACCCTGCGCCTGGACTGGGAAGACCAACACCCCGAACTCTCCGCCCACCTGCGCCACTGCAGCCTGACCGACGCCGAAACCGACCTCGACCCGCAAGCCCTGCCCGCGCCTTATCCACAGTTAGCCGATAAAGCTCGACAGCTCTGCGCCCTTGGCGACCTACCCGACACCGGCCTGCCCCCCGCCGCCCACCGCCTGGACGTCAACGTCCCCGGCCGTAAATGGCAGCAGATCGAAGCCTTCAGCCGCCGCCTGGGCTTTCGCACACAAACCCAGCACTGGCTGGACTGGTGCTCGGGCAAAGGCTACCTCGGCCGCCGCCTGCTGCAGCCCGGCCAGCAGCTGACCTGCCTTGAGTACGACGCCGCACTGGTCGCTGCCGGCCAGGCCTTGAGCGACCATCACCATTTGCCGGCCAACCACGTCCATCAGGACGTGATGGCCGCCGACAGCCGCCGCCATCTCGACAGCGACAAAAGCGTGGTGGCCCTGCACGCCTGCGGCGACCTGCACGTGCACTTGCTGCGCGTGGCCAGCCAGCAAGGCTGCCGCCACCTCGCCGTGGCGCCGTGCTGCTACAACCGCATCCAGGCCGAGCACTACCAGCCGTTATCCACAGCCGCGCAGCACTCGCCGCTGCAATTGTCACTGACCGACCTCGGCCTGCCCCTGAGCGAAACCGTCACCGCCGGCGCACGCGTGCGTCACCAGCGCGACTGCTCCATGGCCCGGCGCCTGGGCTTCGACCTGCTGCAGCGCCAACAACGCCAAACCGACGAGTACCTGCCCACCCCCTCGCTGCCGGTTGCCTGGCTGAGCAAACCCTTCGAGCAGTACTGCCGCGACCTGGCCGCGCTGCGCGACCTGGAACTCACCCTTACTCCCGATTGGGAAGCCCTCGAAGCCGCCGGCTGGCAGCGCCTGGCTGCAGTGCGCAACCTCGAACGGGTGCGCAACCTGTTCCGCCGGCCGCTGGAGCTGTGGCTGGTACTCGACCGTGCGCTGTTCCTTGAGGAGCAAGGCTACGCTGTGCGCCTGGGTACCTTCTGCGATTACTCGCTCACCCCACGCAACCTGCTTTTACTGGCAGAACGCGACAGTTAGCCACAGCACAACCTGTGGATAAGTCTGTGAACAAGCTTGTGATGAATGTTTGCAGCCAAGCGCTATTTCAAACGCCTGGCTTATTCCGAAGTGCTCGCCAAGCCCAGTAAAAACAGGCATTTGCGCAAAGACCGACGGCGTGTGGAATCGGCATGCCTTTCGCGCAAGGCATGGATGCCTCTTGTGCATAAACAAAAATTCGATTAGGCAAAACCCACTCTTTGTAGGAGCGGGCTTGCCCGCGAAAAGGCCCCAAGTCGCTCAACGGTCATGCGCGGAGACTGTGGGGCCTTTGTGTCGCGATGGGCCGCAAAGCGGCCCCACCTCAGGCGATGCATAACTCAAGTGAACAGCATTACCCACTTCAACGGACTCTATTCCTGCCCATCTCAATATCGTTCATCAAAGCCTTAGCCAATGAACTGAGGTAATCCGCCGCACCCAGCAGCTTATGGTCGTCCTCCATATCACCTTCACGTACCAGGTGCTTGATGTAACCCAGCAGCACTGACACCTGCTCATAGGCCGCATCGATTGGGATACCGGGCTGCACACGCAAAAGGCCCACCGGCGGGTTACCGACCTCGAGAAACGTTTCGACACCAGCAGTGGTAACAGGCTTTGGTTCCGGACTCATTCCAACGCCTCCGTAGCCTGGGCGTCTTCCAATCGCCGCTTTGCATGCTGCACCAGCACGCACGCCGAATCGGCTGCATGGGCGGCGTTGACCAGGAGGTGCAGGCCGGGTTTTCCGGCGTGGTCCCGGCAATGGTTATCGATGGTTTCGGCTACGACACGCATAAGCTCGAGGGCGTGGGCGATGGCGTCGGTTGGGGAGATGTCGCTGTGGATACAGAAGTATGGCGTGGTGATGAGGGGGCGCGGTGGGTCGGGAACGATTTTCTTCATGGCTAATTCCTTATTCCAATGGAAAGGCCTGCCACGAAAATCTTTCTCACGGATTTGGGTGGCAGCCGTACGCGGGGTGAGAAACCGAGGGAATAAGGAAGCTCGGCCAGACCGAAGTCTGCCCGCGTACGGCCACCATGTGGCTACTGCTTATTCGCGATCGGGTTCTCACACCCTGTCACCAGAATCGGCGACCCAGGAACGGTATCCCTGAGTGTCTTTCACGCCAATCGTGAAGCTTCAGCAGCGCGCGTAGGATAATTCCCAAACACCCCAACCCTGAAGCATTTGGTTTCAGCTTCAGAAATCCCTTACAGATGCCCCCGAATCTGACAGCACCACCGCCCGGTTTTTGTGGGAGCGGGCTTGCCCCGCGAAGAGGCCCGCACATTCAGCGCACCCCCGCCCCAAGGCACCGCAATCCCGAGCCAACGGTGTATCATCCCCACTCCAAATCATTAAAAAGCTACGTCGCGCGCTGCCCCCAGCCCCGCGACCGTCTGGCGTTGCGCCGGACCGACATGGACAAACGGACTTAGACATCGTGACCCAAGCCAAACCCCTCACCCTGCTGGCCTTCGCGCTCACCCTGACCGCCTGCAGCAACAGCCCCGCCCCCCAGCCCACCAGCAACCTGGGCTGGAACACCCCAGCCATGCAGCTGGGCGGCGACAACGGCCTGCCCCTGCGCACCGAAAGCCCCTGCCGCAAGCGCGGCTGCGACAACGACAAGCTGTTCTTCAACCCCGGCAAGACCGAGCCAAACGTCAATACCATCCACCGCGGCTGGTAGGAAAATTCTCCTTTTAGGCCGGTGACTTAGGTCATTTTCGAGTATTTGAAAGGAAGTGGTTTACAGGCGTCGAACGATCGTTATAATGACGCCCCATTGCCGGTATAGCTCAGATGGTAGAGCAACTGACTTGTAATCAGTAGGTCCCGGGTTCGATTCCTGGTGCCGGCACCATACGCATTATCAAAGAGGCTCACCGAAAGGTGGGCCTTTTTTGTTCCCCCTCCCCCCGCACTCCACCCTTCGCCCAGCCAACGTCCTGTTGTTACAAATCACCTGAAGCCACCACGACCGGTGTAGGAGCTGGCTTGCCTGCGATGGGCTGCACAGCAGCCCCAACAAAGCAGACGCAAGGCTCTAACCACCAGCACAGCTCAAAAACAGACACCCCTCCACCAGAAACGCTTTGACTCTCCAGCAAACGCCCGCTACGCTTTATCGCAAATTTTAGATATTTCTACTGAGGCAAGCCCATGGCGCTTCAATTCCACGAAAGCCCTTTCCACGCCACCCACGACGCAGATGCCGCCAGCAAGATGGCCTTGAAAATGGACTTATCCATCTTCATCACTGACTGCATCAAAAAAATGGGCCTCAAGCAGCATGAGGCTGCGGCCAAGCTGAACGTAACCCAATCCCGCATATCCGAGCTTGCAAATGGCAAGATCGAGAAATTCACCTTGGACGCCATGATGGACATGCTGGACAAGCTCGGCTTTCGCACCACCCTGACCCTGCCCTCGAACGATGCTGGTTCGCCCCCACAGATCGTGATCACCCAAACGCCTGGCAGCTAAACCCTGTATCCCATTTTTCTCAGTTCTTGCTTCAACTCCTTCATCCGCTGTTCGGCGACCTGCATCGCGTGCCGGTCAGACCCATTGGTCGTTTTTACGAACGAATGCAACACGACGACCATGTCTGCATATTTGGCCACATACACGCATCGGAATGCAGGGCTGCCGTTGATGATGAGCTCAATCGCACCCGCCCCTACAGACTCGGTCAACGACTTGATCGGCCGCTCTGGGTCCTGGCCATACTGGATGCGTCGCAGATCTTTACCAAAATCGTCCTGAACGTCCTTAGGTAGGTCTTTGTATTCACGCTCAGCAGCTGCACTCACAAACGCAAACTTTTTCAACGGTCTACCCACAACGAGATGCTGGATTGGGACGGCATGAAAGCCAGGAGGGAGAAATTTAGCGCAAGGGCTTGCAGTTGGTGGAAATAGAACTGTTTCGCGGAATAACCCTGAAATATCGTGTTACTCCCGCCGATGAAATGAGTTCGCCCTCATTCGGGGTCGCTGTCTTTCACCTCGTGCCGTGCCCTTGTCGCCACAGAGAGTGACCTTGCTCCAGCAGCTCCACACGACCACCGGCAAATCCGACCTGGCTTCGCGGATGATGCCAAACCGTGGAAACCGATGCCGAGAACACGGTGAATGCCGCGCTCAGGACGATGGGCTATGGCACCAAGGTGGATATCTGCGGCCACGGGTTCCGAGCCATGGCGTGCAGTGCGCTGGTCGAGTCCGGGCTGTGGTCGGAGACGGCTATCGAGCGGCAGATGAGCCACAAGGAACGCAACAATGTGCGCGCCGCCTATACCCACAAGGCCGAATTCCTCGAAGAGCGCCGGATGATCATGACCTGGTGGAGCCGGTTTCTGGAGGCGACCCCGAGGATCATGTGACGCCGCATGAGTTTGCCAAGCAGACGGGCGAGAATGTCACGCGCCTTCGCAGTGCCAAGAGGACCGAGTAGCCCGCCGCACCACCACCTCAACCCGCTGTGAAGTTACCCACAGCACCGCATGAAGCTCCTCCGCGCGGGTCCTTTCAAACGGGGCTGCAAAGCCGCCCCGTTTGAAAGGACCATACCTAATAAAAAAACTGCTGGCACAGCTTACGTCTGTGGAAAACCACTGATGCCCACCGGGGATAGTTTTATCCACAGGCGCTAAATCTCTGATATCGCGCTGCTTGACGAATATTGTCCACAAGCGTAGACCGGGAGTCGCAAGAGCTGTCGATGACAGCACCCCAGGTGACCCGAACCCCCATCTGCTCAGCAGCAACCTATCCGCTTGGCCATTTCACGGGCGCGTCTAACACGGTTTTCACGAATTGCGGGCGGCTTATGCGTGCGAACGCTATAAGCAAATCACCCATCAACCCGCCCCCATCAACGGAGGCGATTGCTATCAGCTCGACCAAGACCTCGACCAGAAGGCTCGCGCACGAATCAGCTATGAACTCGGGCATGAGGTATCGACGTGGTATCGGCATACATCGGCGGTCGAGCATGAGCAAGCCATACAATATTGAGCTTTTCCTAGCAGCAGTCCTAAAAGGGTCGCATTCGACGCGCGCGCGTCACATACGCCAAGCAAAAGATATTCAAGCAGCGATCGATGATCGCTGGCACTGTGACAATCCGTGGACTTGGCAGGAGAAACATATCACATGGTTTCTAAGTCAATACGTGAGCCGGCGTGCAGAATCTACGCGCTATTACTATCTGCTGACCTTACAGTTGCTCACTCTTCGCTTAGGCAAGCCGTGGCAGTTCAAAGTGCCAGACGAAATTAGCATCCGTCGAAACAGCATCCGAGCAAAGAAACCGTAAAAAATCGCAAAATAATTCTGGAAAACGCGGAAATATTAGGCAATGATTACCTTACAGTAGATAACAAAGCCTACAATGCAATAATTAATTATCCGCAAGGGCTCACACTACGAACAATCTCGTCTAAAACTACCGAACACTCTAAACATAACACAGGAGCACCAATGTTCACAAACTCTTCAAATCCATGCCTAATAACAATAAGCGAAACAACAGAGTCCAAACTTTACTGGCTATCCCAAGGACTTGGCAAGGGACACGAAGCTCAATTAGAAAGTGCTGACGTAATTCTGGTTCCGGAAAAAAACTTCCGAGAAGGATTTCCATTTCTTTTCCATCAAGACACTCCAGAACTTCTTAAATACTTATCAGAAAACTTGTCCTCGCATACCTCGGTAGAAATTTGCGCAAACGACGATGAATATCTAGAAATATCTCTACACTCTGCTCACTTCAGGATAGGAAAAATACTTGTAAATTATATAGTCGCGCCATTGGTCATTGGGCTACTCACAAATTACATTTACGATGAACTAAAAGCAAAACCTACGGACTATATAGAATTCACCATGACCATGGAAGATCACGACTGCAAGTCGTTCAACTTTGATTTTAAGGGTGAGGCGCAAAATTTTGGCCAGCTTGTTGATAAAGTGGGACAAATGTCTCGAGATTGTCAGAAAAAAAGCCATACCGCAAACAAGGTAAAATCCCCAAAATGACGGTTTCTAATCTCACCAATGCAGAGGCGTGGATTGACGCACTGCGCTACCCGGAAGATGACCCTTTTATACTAAAAATATCGGATCATCATAAAATATTAGCGGAACTAAAAACAGCCGCACTTTCCAGATACGACGAAGAAGAAGCAACACTTACCTGGAAAGCGGAAACAATCGCAGAAGTACAGATAAAATTCATAACCGCTTTCTCCCAACTGAAGAAACAGAATTTCTATTCTGCCTGGTGTCATCTGGAGCAATGCGAAATCACTCTAAACAGCCTGAAAAAACACCATATTATTTCAGATGACGACCCTCATCGCTTAGCATATATCGATAATATGATTGCAAGGTGGCAGAGCTTATACCCTTACAAAGTTTTCTTTAGCCCCGAAATACTTAAAAAGAAAATCGAATGCAGTGTGTGCAGAGCACCTGTACTACCAAGATCACCTTGCGGTCATAGGAAAGGTAAAATTTATCATGGAGACCTATGCCATCACATTGTTACAGAAATGGAAATTTTGAGTATTTCCGCGGTGGAAAATCCTGTCCAACGATACTCCGTAGCCTTTCTTGCCAACCCAGATGGAACACAAAAGGACCATTACAACTACTCAAATGTAAAATTTGTATCTGATCGGTTATCATCCCCGTTCCATGGTTGGCACTCAGAGCAAACCACCAGAAAAATAGCGGCTTCTGAGGTAGCGCACCTCCCTTCAGACCATCCTTGCCCCTGCCTTTCGGGGGCTGAGTTTTCTGAATGTTGTATTGGTCGTTCAGAGTTAGTTGTTCCCCATTTGCAAATAGCTTTTTACGTTCAGCCGGAAGGTAATTTCCCGGAGAATGAGCTTCTGCTTTAGCCCAGGGTCACTTGTCAGCTCAGTATATATGCGACACAGGTACACAGGCCTGAGACCAAATGAAGGGTACTCCATGATATAGCATCACCTAATCCACATCAGAAAAGGGACAGATTTATTTTTTAGCGCTGGTTGAAGTACCATCAAATACCCCCCTTTTCCCTCAAAGTTTATTCTCAACAATCAAACTATCCCTTAAGGCTTACACAAGATATGAGGCTGAACACCCAAATCTTTACAAGCACTTATAAAAGTATTGATAAGCCAGATAAGCTGGGTGTGATGTGGCTTGCATTTACCCTTAAGAGATAGCTCTGAAAATATTATCTCAAGCTGGCTCTTGCTTATAAAGGGTGTTGCAAGAACAATTTTCCTTGTGGAGTTTTGATTATCGAAAATTTTTGTGAGCGCACTGTGTAAGTCACTCCAAACCTTCCCACCCCTGACTCGACTGATGTTGGTATTTTCGTAATTTTTATTCCAGTCTCTGTCATGCTTTTCCTTAAAATCTTCCAGCGTAGAAAATACCCTGCCTATATTCTTAAGCCCCTGTGCCACAACCTCATGAAAACTACTCGCCCCATGACTGTCCTTTTTAGTGAATTTCGCATGAATAAACGTGATCGCAGGGGGGCTGGAGTCAGGTTCTAGGTAAATATGATCTGCCCATTCGTCATTCATATCATCACAGATAGTAATCCCAGGCGCTTTACAATAATTATCTTCTATCTTCCTGAATAATGACGCGACGGGGAATTCTGAAATGTTATCTGGGAACGGTTTCACTCCTTTCTTGTGCTGCTTTTCTTTCTCGCTATTGACCCCTGTGAAGTCATATTTTTCATCAAAAATTGAAAGTATGGAGGTAAGGCTAGGAATTAGACGTTTATCTTGGAAGCAGGATCGCCCAAAGTAGGCGTACTCTGGAGAGTTGAACATTATCGATATTGGCTTAGTATTATTTATGTACTTACTGAGAGAGATAGGTGGTTCGCCTTTAATCTCAACAGAAATCTTTTCACAAACGCCAGAATAAAACGTCACCTGCTTTTTATTTAAGGTTATTTTAGCTGGCAGTTCAGCACCTTTGAGGTGTAATTTTTTGGAACTGCTTATACTAATAGAATGCTTGAATATATTGAAAAGCCTAGATATCTCTTCCGACGTACAGTCCCGCTCTGTCGAACCATCGTTTATCCGCAGCTTAGAGGTTCCATCACCACCTCTAATGGTTTCATCTAACTCGTCAAGATTTATGAATATTGCAGTAGGCTCGATTTTCTTTTTTTGAATATCACTTAGAGTAATGGGCGCAGCAAACTCGCTGATGAACTTACTTGCATTTGTAAGATCGTTAATTTCTTCAATCGTAGAAATAACCCAGTTGGAAAATTCTTCTACTCCAGTTTTTTTATCTCTGAATGTTACCCGAGATGAATTTGGGGTTAAAGTTATAGTATCGCCCTGAACACGAATCCTGAAGTTCTGAGGGATTGACCGACTTGAGGAATTCGAGGCTAGCAAACCATTTAATTTGAATGCTTCATATGACCGACTCCTGATTACAGCATTAGAAATCGCCATATTGTTCATGGTTACTTTTTCGTATTCAGGCGAATTCCTTCCTTGGAAATTGGTGAATCGTTCATAGTCAAATTCTTCTAAGTAACCATCTAAAGCCTTTTCCACATAAGGAACATTTCTTTTAGTAATAGCTACACAGTCATTATATTCAACCATCAGTACAAAGCAGTACTTTTCCTCTTGAATGGCAGTTCCAACTAAAAAAGGTGGCTCAGATAGTTCTTTAAAGGCTATGGCCGAACAAATAACCTGCTCGGTTGCCGTCCTTAACTCATCTTTCGCTATTCTAAACAAAGGATTTCCAACACGACCCTCTGATAGCTCCTTAAATATTTCATTAATTTTTGTCTTGCTAATTTTTTTCTTTATTTTATAAAACTGAGCACTTTTTGAAAGATTTAGATTATATAAGTCCATTTTTACATTCCACTGCCAAGTATCAGTAGTGGCATTGTGCCTTTTTATATGCAAAAAAATCAATGCCAACATATGGCCTAACGCGCGGCGTTCCCTAGCTATCTGGAGGCTAGAAGCAAATCTCTCTGGACGTGTGTTTATCCGCTAGGTTCACTGATCATTGCGTACTCCAGTGCAGGTGCAGGTGCAGGTGCAGGTGCAGGTGCAAAGGAATACTTTTAGAGATATATGCCAGCAGTCAAAATTAAAAAATCCATTGTAAATCATATAATTATGATTATTTTCGACTCCTGGTGCCGCACCATACGCAGTACCAAAAAGGCTCACCGAAAGGTGGGCCTTTTTTGTTTGCGTTGTCTAGAGTGTCCTTGCCAAGCCAAGCTCAGGCAGCCACCCGCTCCAATGCCTCCCAGCCAAGGCACGCCAGCGCCAGTGTGCGCGGCACTGCTTCTCGGCCACTGCTGTATCGACTGATGCTCCGCGCACTCACGCCCAGCGCTTCCGCGGCCTGGTCGAGCGTCATCCGATGCCGCAAGCGCCAGCTAATGAAAATCCGCGTGTTTTCATCCGGCGCTGTCTGGGCAAGGGCGTCCAGCAACAACGAGTCTGCCCCGATTTGAATATCCAGCGCCGGCCATTCCACTGTCCATCCCCCGTCACCCAGCGTGGCGCCTTGGAACGCATTGCCCTTAGCAAGAGGGGCCAGCCCCGGATACGCCGCAAGCGCAGCGCTCAAGTCCAGGTCGAATCGCTGACCGTTGGTAAAAGTCAGCTCCAGCCGCGCGCCCGGCCGTGGCTGAACAGCCCGCAGGCGGGGACGTTTCATCGATGCCATTTCATCCACTCCTTCAACAGATCGGCCTGATTGGCCGAGACCCACGCTAGGGCCTCTTGCACCACTTTGGCCGGTGCCTTGCCCTGTGTCACTGCAACAGATTCGAGACTGATCACCACATCCACGCCGCCACCAGTCAGGTGCACGTGTGGTGGCAAATGGTCCCTTTCTCGTAGCTCGATGCGGTACTTGTCGCGAAATCGGTGTTTAGTAGACATGCATTCTAAGGTATCGCCAAATTGGCGATGCTTCAAGAGATGGCTGTTGCTCTACGATCACCGCGCCCCTCCAATGCTTTTCTCCAAAGGCGAATGAATCCAGGGACTCGCTTGATCACGCCCAAGTGGTAGATGCTTTGTGTATTCTATTACCCCGCGACAAAGGCACCGTTGCCAGCTGCCTGAGGTTAATTCTCGATGAAGCCCGAGATAAAGGCCAACAACAGTGATGAAACCAGCCCCCCTGAGACTTTGACCTCTAGGGAGGCCCCAGGCAGCCCCTTTTTGGATACCTTTCAATTCGACTGCCGGTTTACCAAATTGTGGGCGCTTGTATCCTCTGACGCTTTCGCTTACGACCACCAGGTCCGCCAAGCGCTTGATTACTTGGTAGTGCAGGCGACCAAGATGCCATTGGCAAAGGTCGACAAGACGGTTGCAGAAACCTTCGCGCTTTTATTCTGGTACAGAAGTGAAGACATGCGCGAAGCAGTGGAAAATCGCCTCAAAACACCTGGTTTAGCTCCCGTCAGGAAGCGCCGACTGATGTATCTGGTTGATCGGCTTCGCCGATTCCCCTGCATGAAACCAGAGCACGCAGCGAAGATGAAGCAGCTGGTTAGCGAATGGCAAAACCTGTCTCGAAGCGTCAGCGACAAATTGGTAGACAGGGCGCAAAAGCTCAACCGCTACGACAAGGTTGCTGCAGCATGGGGAGTGGCTGAACCCGTGGAGCATCTGATGAGCACGGTGCTGGAGCTGCAGACCCGGCATTTCGTGGATGCTCATCACCTACCGAATGGGTATGCCCAGCTGTCTTCAAAACATGTAGCGCCGCGGTGACCGAGGCATGTCCCGTATCCGTAACATTTAGCGCTTGGTGTTACGAATACGAGACTTTGGTAAAACCACAGGCCAATCCGCTCAGGCCATTTCAGGAGCTGCATTGCAGCACCCATTGGCCACGCATCAGAACGCCGTACTCACCGTCACCGACACATTCCGCGGGTCCCCATAAATCGCCCCGGCATAGAACCCGTACTGGGTGTAGTAATGCTTGTCGAACAGGTTGTCGACGTTAAGGCTGACCGAGGTGTCGTCAGTCACCTGGTACTTGGCCATGGCATTCCAGATCGCATACCCCGACCAGTTCACATCGGTAGCCCCCGCACTTACGCCGTTAACCGGCTGCCCGGCAGGGCTCGAGATCGCGCGGATGTTGCTCTGTGCCTTGACCCCAGCGCCCAGGGTCAGGCGGTCGAGCGGGCCAGACAGGCGGTAGGTGGTCGATGCCTTGAACAGGTGCGACGGGTCGCTGCGGCCGTCACTGTCGACGCGGCGGAAGTGCAGGTAGGTATAGCCCGCGTACAGGTTCCAGTTCGGGGTCAGGGCGCCGGCGATTTCCAGGTCGATGCCGTCGGTTTCCTGGCCGGTGCCGGCCTTGTAGGCATCGCCACCGGTCGGGGTGGTCAGGCCGTCGTCGAGTACGGCCTTGTTCTGCTGTTTGGTGCGGAAGTACGCCGCAGAGGCGTTCAGGCGGCCATCCAGCCATTCGCCCTTGATACCGGTTTCGTAACTTTTACCGCGGATCGGCTCGACCTTGGTGCCGCTCTCGGTCTCTGCCGTCTGCGGGTTGAAGATGTCGGTGTAGCTGGCGTACAGCGAGTAGGTGTCGTTGAGGTCGTACACGGCGCCCAGGTACGGCGTGACGATGCCGCTGTTCTGCTGGTTGCTGCGCACGCCGCTGACATTGTTGGTGGTGGCGGAGTAATCGGTGGTGCGCACGCCAACGATGACCGACAGCGGGTCGGTGATGCTCAAGCGGGTGGCCGCGTACATGCCTTGCAGGCGGGTGGTGGTTTTGCTGTGGCGGCCGGTGCGCGAGGCGACCATGTCGTAATCGCTGTCCACGCCGTTGTGCCAGTCGGTTACTGGCAGGCCGTTGTTGGCGCGGAACTGGCAGCCTACCGAAGGTGCGCTGATGCGGTCGGCGCCGACCATGGTGCAGGTGTATTCCGGCGACCAGGCTACGGTGCGGCTGTCGTTGTAGCCGACCATCGCCTGATGGGTGCGGCCAAACAGCTGGAACGGCCCGGACAAGTCGATTTGCGCGGACTGCTGGGTGGTGTCGCTGGAGCTGTGCAGGCCGTTGAGCACTGCACCGCTGCCGTCCTGGTCCCAGTAGCCGCCGTAGCTGCCGCGCCCGGCCGAGTTGACCTTGGCCAGGCCACGGTGGTTGAGCACCTCGGCGGTGCTTTGGGCCACTTTCAGGTCCAGGGCCCAGTCGTTGTCGAAGCGGTGTTCCAGGGAGCCGAAGGCGGTGCGGGTGGTGTATTCGCCGAAGCTCCAGCTCGGTACCAGGTTGGTGCTGCGCGGCAGGTTGGTGGTGCTGCCGTCGCGGTACCAGATCGGGATGTTGGCGCCCCAGCCGCCGCCCACCACTTTGTTGTATTCGTACTGGTAACCGGCGCCCAGTGTGGTGGCGTCATCCAGGTCGAATTCGAAGTTGGCCAGGGCCGCGCGGGAACGCTCGGACTGGTTGTCGCGGAATGAGTTGGCGTCCTGCTGGGTCATCACGAAGCGCGAGCGCAGGCGGCCATCTTCGGACAGCGGCAGGTTGAGGTCGGCGCCCAGGCGGCGTTTGTCCCAACTGCCGTAGGTGGCGTAGGCGCTGCCGCCAAAGGTTCTGGTCGGCGCCTTGCGGATCAGGTTGACGGTGGCCGAGGGGTCGCCGGTGCCGCCGAGCAGGCCGTTGGCGCCACGGACGATGTCGATGCGCTCGTACAGGTCCATGTTCAGCGCGTTGCCGCCGCCGCTGAAGTCCGAGCCGCCCTGGAATTGCAGGCCATCGACCTTCCAGTTGCTGATCGAGTAACCCCGGGCACGGAAATCGGTGCGCCCGCCCACTTCAGACTTGCTCGTGCTCACGCCTGGCGTGGTGTCGAGGGCCTGCTCGATGGTGTGGATGTCGCGGTCGTCCATCTGCTGGCGGGTGATGCTGGTGACAGACTGCGGCGTCTGCCTGGGGGTAAGATCCAGGCCGGTGGAACTGCGGGTGCTTTCTACCGTGTAACCCAGTTGCCCGGCGGCGTCGGCGGGCAGCAGCGCGCTGCCTTCGACCTGCGTGGCGTCCAGCTCCAGCGGCTGGCTTTCGGCGGCCACAGCGCTGCCACTGATGGCCAGCGCAACGAACAAGGCAAGCGGGTGAATCGTCATGCTTTGAGGTTTCATTTGGGAAGGCTTCGTATTTGCAGATGATTTTTTGTTAGGATTCTAGGCATCCGCCCCCTTGGCTCCATGCCCGGCTTGTACGGGGATGTAATCGAATGTAATGAGCGCTGCTGGCACTCACCGAACAGGTGTTTTTAGTAATGAGCACTACCTTGCTGGTCGTCGATGATGACGACGAGATCCGCGAACTTCTCTGTGATTACCTGACCGATGCCGGCTACACCGTGTTGGCTGCGGCTGATGGAGAAGCCATGCGCCAGCAGCTGGCGCGGCACAAGGTCGAACTGCTGGTGCTCGACCTGATGCTGCCGGGCGAGGACGGCTTGAGCCTGTGCCGGCAACTGCAGGCAGTGCCGGGCCTGGCGGTGATCATGCTGTCGGCCAAGGGCAGCACGCTGGACCGCATCATCGGCCTGGAAGTGGGTGCCGATGATTACCTGGCCAAGCCGTTCGAACCTCGCGAATTGATAGCCCGCATCAAGGCCGTGCTGCGCCGCCCCCAGCGCCTGGATGTGACTGTCGAACAACCTGCGCCAGCAGCCCAATGCTTTGCAGGCTTCAGCCTGGAACACGTAAAGCGCCTGCTGACCCGCCCGGACGGCGAAACGCTGACCCTGCCGCGCTCCGATTACCGGGTGTTGCGTGAGCTGCTGGAGGCCAACAACCGAGTTGTTTCGCGCGATCAGTTGACGCGCAGCGCATTCGGCCGCGACCACCACCCCGACGACCGCTCGGTAGACATGTGCATCAGCCGCCTGCGCCAGCAGCTGCGCCGCGCGCCCGCCAGTGAGGTGCAGATCCTCACCATCCGCAACGAAGGCTACCTGATGAGCATTGCCCGCGCCGAAGCGGCCAGCTGAAATGCGCTGGCTGCGGCGGCTGTGGCCGCGCACGTTGTTTGGCCAGCTGCTGCTGATCATGGTCAGCGGCACGCTGGTGATCCAGTTGATGTCCAGCAGCATCTGGTTCGATGTGCGTTTTGCCCAGGTGCTCGAGGCCCCCGTCAGGCTGATGGCTGCGCGCAGCGCACCGCTGATCGCCCAGGCTGATTGCCGTGCTGCCCCTGCTTTGCAGGTGCCGGCCCATTACCAACTGCGCTGCGCCGACGATGTGCCAGCCGTTGAGGAAGACCACCGCCGCGGGCGACGGCGCGTCGAGCTGCTGCTGCAACAGGCGTTGAAGTACGAACTGGGGCATGCCCAGGCGGTGCGGCTGCTCAAGGTGCAACTGACCGATGAGTTGGGCCAGCCTATTGTCTGGCGCAGCCTGTTCGGGCTGCGCACGGCCCAGGCGCATCTTCAGTTCGCCGTCCCTTTGGCCGACGGCCACTGGCTGACCATCGACGGTCAGGAGTTGCAGGGCTGGAGCGGTGAGTCGGCGTGGGTGCTGATCAGCGATTACCTGCTGCGGGTGTATGCGCTGCGTATCGTCGCAGTGCTGCTGGTGTGCCTGATCGCGGTACGCCTGTGCCTGCGCCCGCTGCGGCGCCTGGCCGATGCCGCGCGTGGCCTGGGCGGCAACCTGGAACAGCCACCCTTGGCCCTGGATGGCCCGGAGGAAGTGCGCCAGGCTGCCCAGGCCTTCAACGCCATGCAGCAACGCCTGATTGCCATGGTCAACGACAAGGCTTACTTCCTGGCCGCCGTGTCCCATGACCTGCGCACCCCGCTGACACGCATGCGCCTGCGCCTCGAACGGCTACCGAATGATGACCACCGCGAGCGCTTGCGGCAGAACATCACGCAGATGGACAACATGATCGGCCAGGTGCTGGATTACCTGCGCGCAGGCGAACAGCAGAACCTGCAGCACGTCGATATCGACCGGCTGGTGGCACGGCTGTGCGCCGACCTGGCCAGCGCCGACGAGCCGCTGCCGGTGCAAGGCAAAGCGGGTAGCCTGCGGGTCGATGCCTTGCTGCTGCAGCGTTGCCTGCAGAACTTGCTGGTCAATGCGCTGCGCTATGCCAGGGAGGTATCGGTCACGCTCGAGCGCGCATCCACGGGTGTTTCCATCCATGTCGATGACCGCGGGCCCGGCATTGCAGCGGGGCTGCTGGCGACCGTTACCGATCCTTTCGTACGTGGGGAAAACTCGCGCAACCAAGCGTCCGGCGGCTATGGATTGGGGTTGAGCATTGCCCAGCGGATTGCATTGAGCCATGGCGGTGAGCTGATGCTCACAAACCGGGAGGGTGGCGGGTTGCGCGCGAGTGTTCTGCTGCCGGCATAGGGCTGCTGTGCAGCCCAATCGCCGGCAAGCCGGCTCCTACAAGGACCGCGCTGATTCCAAAGGCACCGTTGTACCTGTGGGAGCCGGCTTGCCGGCGATGAGGCCCCAAGCCCCAACACAACCCATCATCAGGTAACAGTGTTTTACCGATTCCCCTGGTTTTCCGAACGGCCAGTTTACCTATGCTTGCCCGGTCATCCTGCCTGCGATGGACCCATGAAACACTCCCTCCCCAGCCGCTACGCCTGCCTGGCGATCTGCCTGGCATTCACCCTCGCCAGCCTGCCCTTGCTTGCCACGCACGCCTGGCTTTGGCCACTGACTGCACTCACCGCCTTGCTCAGCCTGGTCGGCCTCAATGATCTGCGCCAGAGCCACCACGCGGTGCGGCGCAACTACCCGATCCTGGGCAACATCCGCTACCTGATCGAGACCATTCGCCCGGAAATTCGCCAGTACCTGATCGAGGGCGACGACGACAAACTGCCCTTCTCCCGCTCGCAGCGGTCACTGGTCTACGCCCGCGCCAAGAACGAAAGCGCCGAAAAAGCGTTCGGTACCTTGAACGACGTGTACAAACCCGGCTTCGAATTCATCAGCCATTCGATGCTGCCGGTGGCGACTCCGGACCCTGCCTCGTTGCGCATCGCCATTGGCGGGCCGCAGTGCCGCCTGCCCTACTCTGCCTCGATCTTCAATATCTCGGCGATGAGCTTCGGCGCACTCAGCGCCAACGCCATCGCTGCGCTCAACCGGGGCGCGCGCCTGGGCTGCTTTGCCCATGACACCGGCGAGGGCAGCATCAGCCCCTACCACCGCGAGCATGGCGGCGACCTGATCTGGGAAATCGGCAGCGGCTATTTTGGCTGCCGCACCGACCAGGGCCGTTTCGACCCAAAACGCTTCGCTGAACAGGCCCGTGACCCGCAGGTGAAGATGATCGAGATCAAGCTCAGCCAGGGCGCCAAACCGGGGCACGGTGGGATCCTGCCGGGGCACAAGGTCAGCGCCGAAATCGCCACCACCCGGGGTGTGCGCGAGGGCGAGGACTGCATCTCGCCGGCCGCGCACAGCGCGTTCCACACCCCGCTGGAGCTGCTGCACTTTGTTGCCAGCCTGCGTGAGTTGTCAGGCGGCAAACCGGTGGGCTTCAAGTTTTGCCTGGGCCACCCGTGGGAGTTCATGGGCATCGCCAAGGCCATGCTGGCCACCGGCATCACCCCGGATTTCATTGTCGTCGACGGCAAGGAAGGCGGCACCGGCGCAGCGCCACGCGAGTTCAGCGACAACATGGGCGTGCCCATGCGCGAAGGCTTGATGTTCGTGCACAACACCCTGGTCGGCCTGAACCTTCGCTCGAGCATTCGCATCGGCGCGGCGGGCAAGATCGTCAGCGCCTTCGATATTGCCAGCGTGCTGGCCATCGGCGCCGACTGGGTCAACTCGGCCCGCGGCTTCATGTTCGCCATTGGTTGCATTCAGTCGCAGAGCTGCCACACCAACAAGTGCCCGACCGGCGTGGCCACCCAGGACCCACTGCGCCAGCGCGCGCTGGTGGTGCCGGACAAAGCCGAGCGGGTTGCCAGCTTCCACCGCAACACCCTCCACGCCCTGGCCGAGATGCTTGCGGCCGCAGGCCTCGAACACCCTTCGCAGCTCAAGCCCAAACACCTGGCCCGGCGCATCAGTACCTGCGAAATCAGCCTGTTCTCGGACTTGCACCAGTTTCTCAAACCAGGCGAATTGCTCAGCGGCTCGATTGAAAGCGAGTTCTATGCGCGCATGTGGCGGATGGCGCGTAGCGACAGCTTTGCACCGGAGACGGGGGAGGTGATTATCGCGAAAGCGGTTCACCGAAAAGAAGCAGAGCCTGCTTGAAGGGCCGGATGCCGGGCATCTGCACCGGCCTCATCGCCGGCAAGCCGGCTCCCACAGGCACCGCGCAGGCCGTGAATGCAGCGCAGTACCTGTGGGAGCCGGCTTGCCGGCGAAAGGGCTGCAAGGCAGCCCTCTGCCAGATCAGTATCAGAAGATGCTGATCGGGTACTCGACGAATACGCGGACTTCGTTGCCGTCGTCGTTGTAGCCGTTCTGCTGTACAGCGTTGTTGGTGCGAAGGAACGAGCTGCGCAGCTTGATCGACAGGTCTTTGGCCGGGCCGTCCTGTACCACATAACGGATCTGGTTGAAGATCTCGCGCTCTTTACCTTCGCCGAAGCCTTGCGGGTTGGCGTTGTTGCGGGTGTTGATGTTGTCACCCACCACGTAGGCCAGCTTGTAGGTCAGGCCCGGGATGCCGTAGGCACCGAAGTCCAGGCCGTAGCCCAGCTGCCAGGAACGCTCGTCTTCGGCGTTGAAGTCGGACCAGTAGGAGTTGGCCAGGTAGATGGTCGAACCACCGTCACCCACGCCGCCTTCGTTCTGGTACCAGCCGTAGTTGTAACCGGTGCTGCCGGTGCTGCGCTGGTGCGCCAGGGTGAACGAGTGCGCGCCGTAGGCGTAGGTCGCAGCGAGGCTCCAGATGGTGTTGGAGTCGCCGTTCAGGCCGGCGGCCTGCACGTACTTGTTGTCGATGTCCGACTTGTAGCCGTTGAAGTCCAGGGTCAGCGACTGGTCATCGGCGATCGGGAAGACGTAGTTCAAGCCCAGGTAGTGCTTCTTCATCACGTCTTCGTTGTCTGCGGTGTACAGCGACGCGGTGAAGTTGTCGGTGAACTTGTAGCTACCGCCGAAGACGTTGATCGACTTCAGGCCACCACCGTCACGACGCTCGGCGCTCTTGCGCGCTTCCTGGGTGAAGCGGCCGGCGTTCAGTTCCAGGCCTTCGATTTCCTTGGAAGTGATCAGCGTGCCGGTGAAGCTTTCTGGCAGCAGACGCCCATCGTCGTACTGCAGCACAGGCAGTGCCGGCATCTGGTCACCGTACTTGAGCACGGTGTTGGAAATGCGGAACTTCACGGCTGCGCCAGCGCGGGCCAGGTCGTGCGGGCCGCTGGCGTTGCCATCGGCGTTCTTGGTGTTGCCCGGCTTGAAGAAGTCGACACCGGCGCCACCGTTGTGGCCCTTGCCGCCGTCCAGACGCACGGCGTACAGGCCAAATGCGTCGACGCCAACACCGACGGTGCCCTGGGTGAAGCCAGAGGAGAAGTTGGCGATGGCCGCTTGGCCCCATTCGATCTGGTCATCGGTACCGTGTTTCTTGTCACGGTTGATGTAAGCGTTACGCAGGAGAACGTTTGCGTGGCTGTCTTCGATAAAGCCCTTGCTGTCGGCCTGCTCGTTGGCCTGAGCCTGGGTCGCGGCGATCATCGCCAAGGCGACCAGGCTGATCCTGGTTTTCAACATGTTGTTTTTTTCCTTATTTCTTAATCAAAAACGCTCTGCAATATGACGCCAGGAACCAACGCCCCTTCGTAGGTTCGACGCTATGCGGATCCAAACTGAAAAGCCCGCCAAGGGTTGTGCGACGGGCCTTGTGCAGCAGCATGGCCATGTCATGGCCAGCAGGCGTTGGCCGAATCCTAGCCGTGTGCGATTACAAATGTCAAAAAGTCGTGAAATGCAGGTCGATATAACCAAAATAACCGGGAGGTACAGGGCATTTCCTTGCACGATCACGCCATCAGCGGACATTTTATCTTCTGTCAGATGAGTCGTTTTGACGCATTGGATAAGTCGCAGGCACGGGCGCAAGACTTACTGACGCGTCATACTGTGATCTTTGCTGTCCGCACAAACAAAAACGCCACCGCAGTTGCGGTGGCGTTTTTCATGGGGCGGGCTGATGCCCTCTCAGCGCCATACACCCAGCAGTGCTTCCAGCTCCGCATCGCTTATCAGCCCTTGGGGATAGCGACCGTCAAGCAGACGTCGTGGGTCGGTCGTCCTGACCCTTTTGCTTCCAGGGTGTCTCAACCACTGCGTCAATGTTTTGAGCGATTGATGATTCACTGCCGATGGGCGCAAAGCCGTCTCACTTGCTGCATTCATGTCTACACGTACTCCTGGCCCGTGAGCGGCTAATCTACGTCGCGATTGTTACAGAACGGGGTAACCGGCCTGTCCGAGTTAACTCTCTGAAAACAATACAAAACATATGCCATCTCAGCGTGCCGGATGTCGCCGCAAAAAAGCCCCGGTGATGATGTTCACTTGAAAATCCCGAGGCCGCGCTGCGGCCAGGCAGCTCCTACATTGTGCGCGCATGCCCTGAATCAGGGCCGTAACGCCGTCAGTGTGGGAGCGGCCTTGCCGGGGCGCCGGACCGGTCGCGATGGGCCGCAAAGCGGCCCCAATACAGGCGATGAATGACAGCGAGCGATCAGCGCGTGACCGGCGCCGGTTGCTGCTGGGTCAGGCAGTGGATGTTGCCGCCCCCGAGCAACAGCTCTCGGCCGGGGATCATCACCACTTCGTGGTCCGGGAAGACTTTGGCCAGGATAGCTCTGGCCTGGGCATCCGCCGGGTCATCGAAGCTCGGCGCGATGATGCCGCCGTTGACGATCAGGAAGTTCACGTAAGAGCCGGCCAGGCGTACCGACGGGTCGCGCTCCTGGCTACCGGCCACCTGGTCAACGCCCGCGCACTCTTCTTCAGTGGCAAACAGCGGGCCAGGGATCGGCATCTTGTGCACCACAAACTCGCGGCCCTTGGCATCGCGGCTGTTTTTCAGCACATCGTAGGCCGCATGGCAGCGTGCGTAGTTGGGGTCATTGGAATCATCGGTCCAGGCCAGTAACACTTCACCTGGGCTGACGTAACAGCAGAAGTTGTCGACGTGGCCGTCGGTTTCGTCGTTGTACAGGCCGTCCGGCAACCAGACGATGGTCTCGACTGCCAGGTGCTCACGCAGGATCTCTTCGATCTGCTCGCGGTTCAGGTGCGGGTTGCGGTTGCGGTTGAGCAGGCACTCTTCGGTGGTGATCAGGGTGCCTTCACCGTCCACATGGATCGAGCCGCCTTCGAGCACGAAACCTTCGGTGTGGTAGCGCTGGCAGCGCTCCATTTCCATGACCTTGGCCGCCAGTTCCTCGTCGCGGTTCCACGGTGCGTACAGGCCGCCGTCAAAACCGCCCCAGGCGTTGAAGCCCCAGTCCACGCCGCGCACTTCGCCGGCATCGTTGATGACGAAGGTCGGGCCGGTGTCACGCACCCAGGCGTCATCGTTGCTGATCTCAACCACGCGGATGTTCGGCAGGTCGAGCTGGCGGCGGGCGTTTTCGTACTGGCCGGCGGAAACCGCTACGGTCACCGGTTCGAAGCGGGCGATGGCCTTGGCCAGGGTGACGTGGGCAGCCTGCGCAGGCTTGCCGCCCAGGCGCCAGTTGTCCGAACGCTCTGGCCATACCATCCACACCTGGCTTTGCGGTGCCCATTCGGCAGGCATGTGGAAACCGTCGGCGCGGGGGGTGGAGTTGAGGGTTTTCATGGGTAACCTCTGCAAAGGCCCTAGGCCGATGGTCAATGGGAGATGGCGGCTTTATAACCGATATATATCGGCATTAAAAGCACCATACTCCCGAATGGCGAATAAAAATGCCGTACAAACCGATAACAATCGGCCCGCACGGCATCCGGATGCCTACAAGTCTTCAGACAGTATCCGATCAACACTGTCCACAAAGTAGTCGACGCTCGCCCGGGTGGTGCACATCGGCGGCTTGATCTTGAGAATGTTCAGGTAATCCCCGGTCGGCTGCATGAAGATGCCCAGGTCACGCAGGCGGTTGCACAGCGTCATGGTTTCTTCGGTGGCAGGTTCCAGGGTTTCGCGGTCGCGCACCAGTTCCAGCCCCAGGTAGAAGCCCGAACCGTGGGCAGCACCGGCGAGCGGATGTTTATCGACCAACGCCTGCAACCGCGACTTGAAGTAACGCCCGGTGTCGCGGGTGTTCTGCCACAACCCCTCCTCGTCCATCACATCCAGTACCGCCATGCCAATACGGCAACTGACGGGGCTGCCGCCCGCCGAAGAGAAGAAGTAACCCTGCGCTTCCAGCGCCTCGGCAATCTCACGCCGGGTGATGACCGCGCCCAAAGGCTGGCCGTTGCCCATGCCCTTGGCCATGGTGATGATGTCCGGCACCACTCCCTGCTCCTCGAAACCCCAGAAGTACTCGCCCAGGCGGCCGTAACCCACCTGCACTTCATCGGCGATGCACACACCGCCGCGCGCTCGTACCTTGGCATAAGCGTCTTGCAGGTAGCCCGCAGGCAGCGAAATGCCGCCGGCGTTACCGTACACCGGCTCGCAAATCATGCCGGCCAGTTGCCGGCCACGGGCATCGAGGTCGGCGAGCTTGGCATCGACGTCGCGCAGGTAGTCGCCTGCGCTGTCAGCGCCGCGGTAGCGGCCACGGAAGGTGTTCGGCGCCTCGACCGGGTGCACCCAGTCCGGGCGTGTTTCCAGGGCCAGCGGGTTGTCGGCGATCGAGGTGGAAATGGCATCGGTGGCCACCGACCAGCCGTGGTAAGCCTCCAGCACGCTGAGCAGGTCGCGCCCACCGCTGTAGGCCCAGGCCAGGCGAATCGCCAGGTCATTGGCTTCGGTGCCGCTGTTGACCAGGAACACCCGGTCGAAGCCGGGCGGCGCCAGCTTGAGCAGGCGTTCGGAAAACTCGGCGATGGCCGCGTAGTGGAAACGCGAGTTGGTATTGAGCAGCGACCACTGCCGCGCCGATTCGGCCACCATGCGGGGGTGACCGTGGCCCAGTACCGCGACATTGTTGAGCATGTCGAGGTAGGAACGGCCCTGCATGTCGATCAGGTAATTGCGCCAGCCCCGCTCGATGTGCGGCGGCTGCGCATAGTAGTGCTTCTGCGAACGGGCGAAGCTGGCATCGCGGCGGGCCAGCAAAGCTTGCGGGTCGGCCAGCGGCTCGGCGTCACAGTCAAAGCCCAGCAAGGCTGCAGGGGATGGGCACAGCGCCAGCCAAGCGGCCGCGTGGGAGGGCGTGGCGAAAAACGGCGGCTGAACAGCGCTGTCCAGGCACAACTGGACACTCAGGAAACCACAACTGCTGCCCAGCGCCTCGCCCTTGGCCACGGGCTGGCCGTCTGCCGGGGTATCTTCCAGGCCGCTCAGCCACAGGGCCCACTGCGGCGTGTGCAGGCAACCGCGGCCATCGCCATGGCGCTGCCAGGTACCTGCCTGCGGCGCTTGGACCGCAGTACCGTTGGGTACGTGCAGCTCCACGCCCAACGCGCACGTGGCTGGTTCTTCGGGGCGGTCGATGTGCGTTTGTGACAGGCGGTATTGCCCGTGCAGGCTGCACGCCGGGGCCGGTTGCGCGGTCAGCAGGCGCTGGTCGAAGCCAGGTTGCTCCCAGTTGCCAGCCTCGCAATGGCGGCTGAGTACACCCAGGTCTACCCGGGTAACGGCCTGCCCGGCCAAGCCCGGGAGCAGTGGCGCACAATTCGCCAGCGCCGATCCACTCGGCTCGCTACCGGCGGCCTGCAGGATGGCCGCCTCCATCAGCGCGAACGGCACGGCGGTAGCGGTGTTGAAGATTTCCCACTCATGGGCGATGTTGTCGCGTATGTACTGGTTGCCAGGGTCCACCGCCAGTTGTTGCTCGCTGCTCAGCACCAGCACAGCGGCACGGTTCAGCACCAGCGGCCACAGGGCGCGCAACTCGGCTTCGCTTAGCGGGTTGACGGCCTGGTAAGCACGCACCGCTGGCAGAATGCGCAGTGGGTCGCCTTCGGCATGGTGTAGCAAGGCCGCGCAGGTGACGGAAAGGTCGGCGATACGCCAGGTACGCAGCAGGTCCCCGAAATCGATCACGCCTTGCAGCTGCCACTGCCGCGCGGCGTCGCGGGCCCAGACGGCGTTGTCGTCGGTGATGTCCAGGTGCACGGCCTGGCTCGGTAAGTGACCGACCAGCACTGCCAGTTTTTCAGCGGCCAGCCGTGTGGCGTTCTCGACACGGGCGCGCTGCCCTGCATCCTGCAGCACCGGCAGCAGATGCTCGATCAGCGCCTGAGCATGTTGCGGGTCCCATTGCAGGGTGCGCACCAGGCCTGGGTGGTCGAAATCGGCCAACGCCTGGTCGACCCGCGCACACAACGCGCCAAGCTCGGCCATCAGCCGCGGTTCCATATGCTTGAGGCGCGTCAGCGGCTGCCCTTCTATGTAGTCGAGCAGGCGTGCGCGCAGCGGTTGGCCGTCGATATCCAGCGCCAGCAACCCCTGGCCATCGCGGGCCGGGCGCACGGCGGGCACCGGCAAGCCCTTATCGCGCAGATAAGCCAGCGCCGCATGCTGCGCCTCCAGCTCGGCCTGGGCATAGCTGCCGTGGCAGACCTTGAGCACGAACCGCCCCTGCCCCGTGTCCAACCGGAAGTTCAGGTCCTGCTGGCTGCCCAGCGCCGACAGGCTGCCAGCAAGGTCATAATGCGCCTGAAGCAAGGCATGCGCCTGGGCTTGGCTGAGCGACGGGCTGGGCAGGCTGGAACGCTGAATCAGGGTGCTGAGGGGCATGAAGATGAAACCTCTTTTACTTTTCGCTTATCTCGCCATTGCCAAGGCCGATAAACAAGTGGCAAAGATGAAATGATGAGTGTGCGCCCGTGCGCAGTCATGATGGCAATCTAGGCTGCAACAGGCCAAGGCGGGCTAAATTGAACGAGGCCGGTAAGGTCCATCCCTGAGTACACGGGTAAGATAATCGCCATGAACATAATTGCTACCGACATACCTGACGTACTGATCATCGAACCGAAGATCTTCGGCGATAGCCGCGGCTTCTTCTTCGAAAGTTTCAACGCCCGTGAATTCGCCCAAAAGACCGGTTTTGATGCGCGGTTCGTCCAGGACAACCACTCACGCTCACAGCGCGGCGTGCTCCGTGGGCTGCACTACCAGATCGACAACCCTCAGGGGAAACTGGTCCGCGTGACCCAGGGTGAAGTGCTCGACGTCGCCGTGGATATCCGCCGCAGTTCGCCTACATTCGGCCGCTGGGTGGCTACCCGGCTCTGTGCCGCAGACCACCGCCAGTTCTGGATCCCGCCAGGGTTTGCCCATGGCTTCCTGGTGCTGAGCGAATCGGCCGACTTCCTCTACAAGACCACCGAGTACTACAACCCCGCCGCCGAGCGCTGCATCCGCTGGGATGACCCGCAACTGGCGATCGACTGGGGCCTGCAGGCACCACCTTTGCTGTCAGCCAAGGACCAGGCTGGCGCCCTGCTGGCAGACGCGGATCTGTTCCCATGAAAGTGCTCGTGTGTGGCTGCAACGGCCAGGTTGCGCAAGCACTGAAGGTGCAACTGGCCGGGCTCGGCGAGCTGCACCTGCTTGGCCGTGAGCACCTGGACATGGCCCGGCCCGAGGCGCTGCGCGAACCGCTGCGCCAGCTGGCGCCCGGCCTGATCATCAACGCCGCCGCCTACACCGCCGTAGACCAGGCCGAAAGCGAGCCAGACACGGCCTTTGCAATCAATGCCGAGGCACCTCGCGTGCTGGCCGAGGAGGCGCTGCGGCTCGGCGCCCCGCTGATCCACTACTCCACCGACTACGTTTTCGACGGTGCCAAAGCTGCGCCTTATACCGAGAAGGACGTGCCCAACCCGCTGGGTGTTTATGGGCGCAGCAAACTGGCCGGCGAACAGGCCATCGCGGCGGTCGGTGGCGATCATCTGATCCTGCGTACCAGCTGGGTCTACTCGCTGTACGGGCGCAACTTCCTGCTGACCATGCAACGGCTGCTGCAGGAAAAACCGCAATTGCGGGTGGTCGACGACCAGGTCGGCGCGCCCACCTGGGCCGCGACCATCGCTGCCAGCACCCGCGCGCTGGTCGAGCGCTGGCAAGCCGGCAAGGCCGGTGCCTGGGGCACTTACCACCTGACCGCACAAGGGGAAACGTCGTGGTACGGCTTCGCCCAGGCCATCGGCGAACAGCTGAAGGCCCGTGGCCTGCCTTGCGCCGAAGTGCTGCCGATCGCTTCCAGCGAATACCCGACACCCGCGCGCCGCCCGCTCAACTCGCGCCTGGACTGCTCGCGCCTGGCCCGCGACTGGGGCATCCAGCTACCTCACTGGCAGCAGGCGCTGATCGACTGCCTCAAGTAGCGCATAATTGCGCCAGACCCTTCTGGCGCATTTACGCGATGATTGCAAAACCCACGCACCCACGCCGTCCCCGCTGGCGCAGCCTGGCCCTGCTGGCCCTGTGCCTGGCGCCCTTGCTGTGGCCCTTGCACCACCTTGCCGAACGCTATTACCAGGACGAACTGGCCTCGCAGAACCGCCAGACCCTCGACCTGTACGTCGCCAACCTGCTCGGCACCCTGCACCGCTACGAAACCCTGCCGCAGATACTCGGCGACCTGCCGGCGCTGCGTGGTGTGCTGGCCGACCCGTTCAAACTCGAAGCGGTGACCAACGCCAACCGCCTGCTCAAAGACATCGTCCACCAGACCGGTGCGGAAGTGATGTACCTGATGGACGTCAGCGGCAATACCCTCGCTGCCTCCAACTGGGACAAGCACGACAGCTTCGTGGGCCGCAATTTCGCCTTCCGCCCGTACTTCAACGAAGCCATGGCCGGGCACCTTGGGCGCTTCTTCGGCCAAGGCACCACCTCGGCCAAGCGCGGTTACTTCTTTGCCGCCGCAGTGCGCGACCGCGAGCGCATCGTCGGTGTGCTGGTGGTCAAGGTCGACCTCGACCATACCGAGACGCTCTGGGGCCGTACCCCCGAGCAGCTGCTGCTGACCGACCACAACGGCGTGGTGATCCTCACCTCGCGGCCCGACTGGCGTTTCCGCGCCACTCGCGCGCTGACCGAGGCCGAACGCCAGGCGATCATCGCCATCCAGCCTTACCCCACCCAGGCACCACAGCCGCTGGTGCTCAACCCGGATGCCTGGCTGACCCAGACCCGCGACATCAAGGAGACCGGCTGGCAGGTCAGCATCCTCGCCCCGCGCATGCTGGTCGACCGCTCGGTGCAGACGGTCATGGCCATCGGCGGCGGGGCCTTGCTGGTGCTGATGCTGCTGGCAGGCCTGGTGATGCAACGGCGGCGGCACTATATCGACCGCATCGACTTCGAAGCCCGCGGCCGGCATGAGCTGGAAAACCGCGTCGTGCAGCGTACCGCCGACCTCGAAGGCCTCAATACCCGCCTCAAAAGCGCGGTGCTGGAGCGCGAAAACGCCCAACAGGAACTGGTGCGCGCCCAGGACGAATTGGTCCAGGCCGGCAAGCTGTCGGTGCTCGGCACCATGTCGGCAAGCATCAGCCACGAACTCAACCAGCCCTTGGCGGCCATCCGCAGCTATGCGGAAAATGCCGAGATCCTGCTCGATCACCAACGCACCGAAGACGCCCGCGGCAACCTCAAGTTGATCGGTGAGCTGACCGGGCGCATGGCCTCGATCATCGCCCACCTGCGCGCCTTCGCCCGTCGCGATCGCCATGCGCCGGAAAGCGTGGCCCTGCAACCGGCGCTGGACGACGCCCTGGCGTTACTGGCCAAGCGCCGCCGGGCAATGGCCGTGGAGCTGATCCGCGACCTGCCCGATGCCACGCTGTGGGTACAGGCAGGCGAAACCCGCCTGCGCCAGGTGCTCGGCAACCTGCTGGCCAATGCCCTCGACGCCTTGACCGAAAAAGCCAACCCGCGCCGCCTGTGGCTGAGTGCCGAAAAACGCGATGAGTACGTCTACCTGTTCATCCGCGACAACGGCCCGGGCTTCAGCCGCCAGGCCCTGGAACACGCCAAGGAGCCATTCTTCACCACCAAGACCCGCACCCAGGGGCTGGGCCTGGGCCTGGCCATCTGCGAAAGCCTGATGCGTGCCCTCGGTGGTGAACTGCTGCTGGGCAACCACCCGGAAGGTGGCGCCCTGCTCACGCTGCAAATGCGCGTGGCCGCGCCCGGCGCCAACCTGAAACCTTCGGAGGACCCCTCGGCATGACAACCGAGACTTGCATCGACAGCCAGGCCCAGGTACTGCTGGTCGACGACGACCCGCACCTGCGCCAGGCCCTGAGCCAGACCCTCGACCTGGCCGGGCTCAAGGTAGTCGCCCTGGCCGACGCCCAGGGCCTGGCCGAACGCATCGAGCCTGATTGGCCGGGCGTGGTAGTCAGCGATATTCGCATGCCTGGCATCGACGGCCTGCAACTGCTGGAAAAACTGCACGGCCGTGACAAAGAACTGCCGGTGCTGTTGATCACCGGCCACGGCGACGTGCCCCTGGCCGTGCAAGCCATGCGCACAGGCGCCTACGATTTCCTTGAAAAACCCTTTGCCAGCGATGCCCTGCTCGACAGCGTGCGCCGCGCCCTGGCCCTGCGCCGGCTGGTGCTGGACAACCGCAGCCTGCGCCTGGCCCTGAGCGACCGCCAGCAACTGGCCACCCGCCTGGTCGGCCACTCGCCGTCCATGTTGCGCCTGCGCGAACAGATCGGCGCCTTGGCCGGCACCCGCGCAGACGTGCTGATCCTCGGCGAAACCGGCGCGGGCAAAGAGGTGGTGGCCCGTGCCCTGCACGACTTGTCGAGCCGCCGCGATGGGCCTTTCGTGGCCATCAATGCCGGCGCGCTGGCAGAGTCGGTGGTAGAAAGCGAACTGTTCGGCCATGAGCCCGGCGCCTTCACCGGCGCGCAGAAACGCCGTATCGGCAAGTTCGAATTCGCCAATGGCGGCACGTTGTTCCTCGATGAAATCGAAAGCATGAGCCTGGACGTGCAGGTGAAACTGCTGCGCCTGCTGCAGGAACGGGTGGTCGAGCGCCTGGGCGGCAACCAGCTGATTCCGCTGGATATACGCATCATCGCGGCGACCAAGGAAGACCTGCGCCACTCTGCCGACCAAGGGCGCTTTCGCGCCGACCTTTATTACCGCCTGAACGTGGCGCCGCTGCGGATCCCGCCACTGCGCGAACGCGGCGATGACATCCTGGTGCTGTTCCAGCATTTCGCCGACACCGCCAGCCAGCGCCACGGGCTGCCGCCGCACAGCCTGCAGCCGGCACAACGGGCCATGCTGCTGCGCCATGGCTGGCCAGGCAACGTGCGTGAACTGCAGAACGCCGCCGAGCGTTTCGCCCTCGGCCTGGAACTGGCCCTGGACAACCCGCCACCCGTGGCGACAGCACCCTCGGCACCGGCACTGCCGGGCAACCTCAGCGAACAGGTCGAGCAATTCGAGCGTTCGCTGATCGCCGCCGAACTGGCCCAGCCACACAGCACCATGCGCAGCCTGGCCGAAGCACTGGGCATACCGCGCAAGACCCTGCACGACAAACTGCGCAAGCACGGCCTCAATTTTGACGGCGGCAACAGCGGGGCAGACGACCACGAGGACCACCGTTCATGAGCAGCGACAGCCAGTACCTGCAGTCTGTACTGCACAGCGATATTCCCCTGACCCGCGAAATGGGCCTGGAAGTCATCGATTGGCAAGGCCAGGCACTGCGCCTGCAGCTACCACTGGCCGCCAACGTCAACCACAAGAGCACCATGTTCGGCGGCAGCCTGTACTGCGCGGCCGTGCTGGTGGGCTGGGGCTGGTTGCACCTGCGCCTGCGCGAGCTGGGTATTGATGACGGGCATATCGTCATCCAGGAAGGCCAGATCAGCTACCCCCTGCCGGTGACAGGGACGGCGGTGGCGCGCTGCGCGGCGCCGGATGACAAGGCCTGGGAACGCTTCGTGACCATGTTCCAGCGCCGTGGCCGGGCGCGGCTGACGCTGGAGACTACGGTCAGCAACGCTGGCTGCGACGAGCCCGCCGTGAAATTCAACGGCCAGTACGTGCTGCACCGCTGACCTGCACCGCAGGAATTGCCGGGGCCGCTACGCGGCCCTTTCGCGACGCAAGGCCGCTGCTACAAGGCCACCGCCAACTGGATGAGTGCCTGGCGCCAACCGGCGGCTGCAGGCAAGGCGAGGAAGAAGGGGTTGAGCAGGGACTCGCGGGGCGGATAGCGGAATGCCTGGCCGTCAAGGTTGATCACCTCGCCACCGGCGCCTTCCACCACGCCCTGGGCAGCCGCGGTGTCCCACTGCGAGGTCGGTGCCAGGCGCGGGTAGCAGTCGGCGCTGCCTTCGGCCAACAGGCAGAATTTCAGCGAACTGCCGATATTGGCCAGCTCCAGTTCGCCAACCGCAGCGCCGAGCCCGGCCAGCAGCGCTTCCTGCTGCGGGCTGGAGTGGCGACGGCTGGCCACCACGGTAAAGCGCCCATCGGCAGGCGGCGCATTACGTACCTGAATCGCCTGGGCTTGCCCGCCCGTCTCTACGCGCCAGGCACCCAGGCTGCGACCACCGAAATAGCAGCGCCCGGTAGTCGGCATCGACACCACGCCGAACACCACTTCACCCTGTTCGATCAGCGCGATGTTCACGGTGAACTCTTCGCTGCCTGCGATGAACTCCTTGGTGCCGTCCAACGGGTCGACCAGCCACCAGCGCTGCCAGCCCTGCCGTTCAGCCAATGGGATATTGCAGTCTTCCTCGGACAGTACCGGGATCTGGGGTGCCAGTGCCTGCAGGCCATCGGCAATGACCCGGTGCGCGGCCAGGTCCGCAGCGGTCACCGGCGAGTCATCGGCCTTGTTGGTCACCGCCACATCGGCCCGCCAGAACGGCAGGATCGCCTCGCCCGCCAGGCCGGCCAGCTTCACCACCTCATGCATCAGTTGCTGGTCGTTCATGCGTCGAGCAGCCCCCGCTGAATCAGCAGGTCACGCGCCAGATACAGCGCGGCCAGCGCCCGGCCTTCGCTGAACTGCGGGTGCATGGCCAGGGCCGACAGCTCGCGCAGGTTCACTTTGTCGACCCGCATCGGCTCCGGCTCGTCGCCCTCCAGCCGCTCCTCGTAGAGGTCCGTGGCCAGCACCACCTGAATCTTCTGGCTCATATAGCCCGGCGACAGCGAAAGCTCGGTCAGGTGCTCCAACTGACGTGCGCCAAAACCAGCCTCTTCCTTGAGCTCCCGGTCGGCGGCGGCCAGCACGTCTTCACCCGGTTCGATCAACCCTTTGGGCAGCGACAGCTCGTACTCGTCGGTGCCGCCGCAGTATTCCTCGACCAACACCGCGTGTTCGGCATCGAGCATGGCCACGATCATCACCGCACCATAACCATTGCCACGGCCGACCAGGCGCTCATAAGTACGTTCGGTGCCATTGCTGAAGCGCAACTGCACGGCTTCGACGCGGAACAAGCGGCTGCTGGCGACAATCTCGCGGCTGAGTACGGTGGGTTTCTGGCGCATGGGGCGGCTCCTTGGCGTGAACGGGTTACTATACCGTGGCTTGCCGACTGAACGAGAGTTTCCCATGCCTGTTCTTCCCTGGTCCGCCATCGATACCGTCCTGCTGGACATGGACGGCACCCTGCTCGACCTGCACTACGACAACCGCTTCTGGCTGGAGCACCTGCCCCAGCGTTACGCCGAGGTGCATGGCGTGAGCCGAGCCATGGCGGAAATGGAGCTGCAGCCGCTGTTCGAGCGCAATGCCGGCACCCTCAACTGGTACTGCCTGGATTTCTGGAGCCGCGAGCTGAACTTGCCGATCCGCGAGCTGAAGCGCGAGATCGCCGACCTGATCGCCCTGCGCCCCGACGCCGACACGTTCCTTGCCGCAGTCCGCCAGGCGGGCAAGCGGGTGGTGATGATCACCAATGCGCATCGCGACTCGCTGTCGCTGAAGCTGGAGCGGGTGGAACTGGCGCCGTACTTCGAGCGGCTGATCAGTTCGCATGATTACGGCTACCCGAAGGAAAGCCCGCAGTTCTGGGACGCGTTGCAGGCGGATATCGGCTTTGTGCCTGAACGCAGCCTGTTCATCGACGACACGCTGGCGATCTTGCGCAGTGCACGGCGATTTGGCGTAGGGCATTTGCTGGCGGTGCGCCAGCCGGATAGCCAGGCGGCGCCGCGGGATACTCAAGAGTTCGAGGCGGTCGAGGATTACCGGGCATTGTTGGTAGGCCTTTAAGGCCAAATCGCCGGCCAGCCGGCTCCCACAGGTACTGCACAGTGCTCAAGGCCTGCGATGTCCTGTAGGAGCGGGCTTGCCCGCGAGAGGCCAGCACAGCGCTGAAGAACTATCACTCAGGAATGCGCAGCACCTGCCCCGGGTAGATCTTGTCCGGGTGCGACAACATCGGCTTGTTGGCCTCGAAGATCTTGTTGTACTGGTTGGCGTTGCCATACACCACTACGGAAATAGCTGACAGCGTGTCACCCTTCTTCACGGTCACGAACCGCGCAGCCTTGACGACCGGCCCGGTTACGGTGATCTGGTCATCTACGCTGGCAACGCCATTGATGTTGCCCGCCGCGAGGATGATCTTCTCTTTCTCCTCCTGGCTGGCCACCTCACCCTTGAGGATGATCTTGTCGCCCTCTACAGTGGCGGTGATGTTGGGGTTGCCCAGGCCGACACTCTCCACGTGCTTCTTCAACTGCTCCTCGGCATTGGCATTGCCAGGGGTCAGCAGGTCGATCAACTTCTCGCCGGCTTCCTTCACGAAACTGAACAGGCTCATTGCGTTCTCCTTGTTGACTGAAACCTCGGAGTCAGGAGTCTAGGCCAGGATTTCCCCTCGCGCCCCACTGCGGCCAATCGACGCGCTCTATCAAGGCATAGACCCTAGCGATTAGACGTGGCCAGCGCGCGGGCCTAGGCTGGTGCTATCAAATAGCCGCCGGTAGTCAGCCCCGATGAACAGCAAACCTCCGGTCTGCGCGGCCTCTATGCCGTTGGCCTTGCCCGCCGCCAGCAACACCTACGATTACATCCAGCTCGACGATGCCACACGCGCCAGTACACCGCTGGCCGAAGAAGTGGCCTTGGCCATTGCCTTCAATGGCCTTAACCAGGCCGTGATGCTGGTCAGCCCCACCGACCTCGAAGATTTTGCAGTCGGCTTCAGCGTGGGCAGCGGCATTGTCGAAGGCACAGCAGAAATCTATGACCTGAAATTGTCGGGCAGCGGCTCGGCGATGTATGCCGACCTGGAGATTTCCAGCCGCGCGTTCTGGAACCTGAAAAACCAGCGCCGCCAGCTGGCCGGCACCAGCGGCTGCGGGCTGTGTGGTGTCGAGGCCCTGGAGCAGGCGTTGCCGGAACTGGCCGAACTGCCCGGCGCGCCTTTGCCACCCGCGCAATGGCTGGCCGGCCTGCGCCAACGCATCGATGCCTTCCAGCCCCTGGGCCAGCACTGCGGTGCCGTGCATGCGGCGCTGTTCATGAATGCCGAGGGTGAGCTGCTGCTCGGCCGCGAAGACATCGGCCGGCACAACGCGCTGGACAAGCTGATCGGCGCCCTGCTGCGCCAAGGCATCGCCACTGAAGGCGGCCTGGCCATCGTCACCAGCCGCTGCAGCCTGGAGCTGATCCAGAAAGTCCTGCGCGCCGGCATTCAGACCCTGGTCAGCCTGTCGGCGCCCACGGGCCTCGCCCTGCAGTGGGCGCGCAAGCACAACCTCAACCTCATCCATCTGCCCAAACACAGTGCACCGCGGGTCTACAGCCCAGCGGCGGAGTCGTAACAGCCGTGACCTCGTACCAGCCTCTTCCAGACAATGCCCCAGCCTCCACCCCTCGCTACAAGCCCTACCACGGCCCCGCCGGTGGCTGGGGCGCGCTGCGCAGCGTGGCCAAGGCCTGGGTCGGCAGCGACAATGCGCTGAAAAACCTGCGCGCCTTGCTCAAGACCAACCAGAACGGGGGCTTCGACTGCCCCGGCTGCGCCTGGGGCGACTCGCCCGAGAGCGGCATGGTCAAGTTCTGCGAGAACGGCGCCAAGGCGGTCAACTGGGAGGCGACCAAGCGCCGCGTCGACGCGGCCTTCTTCGCCCGCTACAGCGTCAGCGCACTGCGCCAGCAGAGCGACTACTGGCTCGAATACCAGGGCCGCCTGACCGAACCGATGGTCTACGACCCGGCCAGCGACCGCTACCAGCCGATCGCCTGGGACGCCGCCTTCGCCCTGATCGCCCGTGAGCTGAACGCACTCACCAGCCCCGACCAGGCCGAGTTCTACACCTCCGGGCGAGCCAGCAACGAAGCGGCGTACCTGTACCAGCTGTTCGTGCGCGCCTATGGCACCAACAACTTCCCGGATTGCTCCAACATGTGCCACGAGGCCAGCGGTGTGGCGCTGGGGCAAAGCGTGGGTGTGGGCAAAGGCACCGTCACCTTCGATGACTTCGAGCATGCCGATGCGATCTTCGTCTGGGGCCAGAACCCCGGCACCAACCACCCGCGCATGCTGGACCCGCTGCGCGACGCCGTGAAACGCGGCGCCCAGGTGGTGTGCGTCAACCCACTCAAGGAGCGCGGCCTGGAACGCTTCCAGCATCCGCAGAACCCGCTGGAGATGCTGACCAACAGCGACCGGCCGACCAACACCGCATTCTTCCGCCCGGCCCTGGGTGGCGACATGGCAATGCTGCGTGGCATGGCCAAGTTCCTGCTGCAGTGGGAGCGCGAAGCGCAGGCCAACGGTGAACCGGCCGTCTTCGATCACGTCTTCATTGCCGAGCATGGCCATGGCGTGGATGAGTACCTGGCGGCGGTGGACGCCACCTCGTGGCAGCACATCGAGGAACAGTCCGGCCTGACGCTGGCCGATATCGAGCTGGCCGCCCGCATGTACTGCCGCGGCAAGCGCGTGATCATGTGCTGGGCGATGGGGATTACCCAACACCGCCATTCGGTGCCGACCATCCAGGAAATCGTCAACCTGCAGATGCTGCGCGGCAACATCGGCGCGCCCGGTGCAGGCCTGTGCCCGGTACGTGGCCACAGTAACGTGCAGGGCGACCGCACCATGGGCATCAACGAACGCCCGCCGGTGGCGCTGCTCGATGCCCTGGAAAAACGCTTTGGCTTTACGGTACCGCGCCACAATGGCCACAACACCGTCGAGGCGATTCACGCCATGCTTGAGGGGCGCGCCAAAGTGTTCATCGGCTTGGGCGGCAACTTCGCCCAGGCGACGCCGGATACCGAGCGGACCGCGCAGGCGCTGCGCAACTGCGCGCTGACCGTGCACATCAGCACCAAGCTCAACCGCAGCCACCTGATCCACGGCAAGCAGGCGCTTATCCTGCCCTGCCTGGGCCGCACCGACATCGACCTGCAGGCCGACGGCCCGCAGGCGGTTACCGTGGAAGATTCGTTCAGCATGGTCCACGCCTCCAACGGCCAGCTCAAGCCGCTGTCGCGCCAGATGCGTTCAGAGCCGGCGGTGGTCGCTGGCATTGCCGCTGCCACGCTGGGCAAGCGCCCGGTGGACTGGCACTGGCTGGTAGAGGACTACGACCGCATCCGCGACCTGATCGCCGACACCATTGCCGGTTTCGATGACTTCAACCAGCGCCTGAGCCACCCTGGCGGCTTCTACCTGGGCAACAGCGCCGGCAGCCGCCAGTGGAAAACCGCCAGCGGCCGCGCCAACTTCAAGGCCAACCTGCTGCCGGACAGCCTGCTCGACGAGCGCGTGCGCGCCAGCGGCCAGTTGCCGGACCTGATCATGCAGTCGATGCGCTCGCACGATCAGTACAACACCACCATCTACGGCCTGGATGACCGCTATCGCGGCGTGCGCGGCCAGCGCGACGTGCTGTTCGCCAACGAAGCAGACATCATCCGCCTGGGCTTCCAGCCGGGGCAGAAGGTCGACATCGTTTCGCTGTGGGGGGATGAGCATGTGCGCCGGGTACACGGCTTCACCCTGCTCGCCTTCGATATTCCGGCTGGGCAGGCGGCGGCTTATTACCCGGAGGTGAACCCACTGATTCCACTGGAAAGCATCGGTGAAGGCAGCCATACACCGACGTCCAAGTTCGTCGCCATCAAGCTTGAGCGGGCGCGCGACGACGGGCGGATCGTGTAAGGGCTGGCTGGCCGGCAAAAACGAAAAAGCCCTGTTCCACAAGGGTCCAGGGCTTCGTCACAATAACCTCAGACACGCGAAAATGGATTAAGTTTCATAGGAAATACAGCAACTTAGAGAATTGTGTACAACTCGTGCTACTCGTCGGATTTTCGTTGCCAGCCGCAGCACGGAGCCTCAAATTCGCCCTCGTCATCCCTATGAGGCTCTCTTGATGAAGAAGTACTCCTCGATTCTGTTGTTGTCTTTCAGCTTGCTCAGCGGCGTTGCCATGGCAGGCGGCAATACCGAGGCCGGCATTGGCGGCGCATTGGGTGGGGTACTCGGCTCCGTAGTGGGCAACTCCATCGGCGGTAGCACCGGCGGCGCCATTGGTGCCGGCCTGGGCGGCGCGGCCGGCGGTGCCCTGGGTGCCGACAAGCGCCAGCGTGGTGAGGCCGCTATCGGCGGCGCACTGGGCGCAGCAGGCGGTAACGTGGTCGGTCGCTCGGTGGGCGGCACCACCGGCAGCTACATTGGTGCAGCCGCAGGCGGCGGCGCTGGTGGCGCGCTGGGTAACTACATGGGCAACAAGGCCGATGAAGACGAGCGTCATGACGATCGCCGCTACCGTCGCGGCTACGACGACCGTCGTCACTACGACCGCGGCCGCCACTATGGCCACCGCAAGCACAAGCGCCACTGGCGCGACTGAGGCCGCAGAGCGGCCTCGGCATACTTGAGGAACAACATTAAGCCCGCACCCGCGGGCTTTTTTATGCCTGCGCGTCGAGCTGCAACCCGGCCAGGATGACCTGCAGCGCTTCCGGTAGCGGCACCGGCCGGCCGCTTGCACGCTCGATGAACACCTGCACCACCGTGCCTGCGGCGCAAGCATCCGCTTCGCCCGGGCGATACAGCGCCAGCCGGTACTCCACCGTACTTCCCGCCAGACGCGTCACGCCCAGGCCCACCTCAAGCACATCTGGGAAGCCTGGCAATGCAAAGAAGTCTGCCGCCGAACTGACCACGAACGCTGCCAGCGCGCCTTCACGCAGGTCGAACTCGGCTTGCTCGACGAGAAAAGCCTGGATGGCAGTTTCGAAGAAACCGTGCACGGTCGCACCGGCGACATGGCCATTGTGGTCGTTGTCCTGAGGACGGGTGAGGATGGGGTGGAAGTGGGAGAACGCATTGCGGTTGGGGGATTCGGTCATGAGATATCCATATTTGGTTACACCGTGAGGAAACTTCCCACAGCAAGAGAGGAAGGGCTATAGTCGCAATCAACTATAGATTGCGTAGCATGGTTCATCCCGATGAAACCGAGAAAAGTCCCGATGCCCAGTCATCAAGTAGATCATGCCAATTTGAGCCGTATGGTGGAAACCGGACGAATCAATGCCACGCACATCGTCGGCCAGCCAGGCGGCTGGGCCATCCAAGTCGACGTGAATCATCAGGAGCATGTGCTGATTGCCCAGCGCAGCGGCAACGTTCGGTTGTTCAAGAAATTCGAAACACTGGTGAGCTACCTGCTCGAGATGGGCATCGACCATTTCGAGGTCGACGCTTCAGCCTTCGATCCCGGCCAGATGAGCACCTATCAACGCCCAGACCGGGCACAGGCCCTGAAGCGAGCGCATGAAGCAGCGGCCTACGAGGCATGGTTTGTCGAGCAGGTAGAGTCCAGCCTGAAAGACCCGACGCAGCCAATGGAGGAGGAGGAAGTGGAGCGACTGTTCGCAGCTCGCCGCAGCGAACTCAAAGCCAAAATGCGCTGATGCGGCTGGTTTGGCGTGACATGGCACGCCATGACCGCCTGCGCATCATGGACCATATTGCGCAGGCCAACCCGAAGGCGGCCATCTCACTGGACGAAAGCTTCGCAGAAAAAGCCAAACGTGCTGCCCAGGCCCCATCGATCTATAAACCAGGAAGGTATCAAGGAACACGCCGTGGAAATCGTTCGGATCCTGCATGCAAGGCAGCAATGGCCTTGATACGAAAAAACCGCCCCGAAGGGCGGTTTTTTTCAGAAGCTAGCGCCAGCTTACAGCTGTGGACCAGCAGCCTTGATGGCGTCGGACACGTCGAACTTCTTGAAGTTTTCGGTGAACAGCTTGGCCAGGCCTTTGGCAGCTTCGTCGTAGGCCGCCTGGTCAGCCCAGGTGTTGCGCGGGTTGAGCAGTTCGGTTTCGACGCCTGGAACAACCTTCGGCACGTCCAAGTTGATGATGTCCAGGTGCTCGGTCTCTGCACCGATCAGTGCGCCGCTCTGAATGGCAGCGATCACGCCACGGGTGGTCGGGATGCTGAAGCGCTTGCCAACGCCGTAGCCACCACCGGTCCAGCCGGTGTTGACCAGGTACACCTTGGAACCAAAGCCGTTGATACGCTTGATCAGCAGCTCGGCGTACTCGCCAGCCGGGCGCGGGAAGAACGGGGCGCCGAAGCAGGTGGAGAAGGTCGACTTGATGCCGCCGCCCGAACCCATTTCGGTGGAACCGACCAGCGCGGTGTAGCCGGACAGGAAGTGGTAGGCCGCCTGCTCGTTGTTCAGGATGGAAACCGGCGGCAGAACGCCAGTCAGGTCGCAGGTCAGGAAGATCACTGCGTTAGGCTCGCCACCCAGGTTGGCTTCGGCGCGCTTGGCGACGTGCTCCAGAGGGTAGGCGGCGCGGCTGTTCTGGGTCAGGCTGACATCGGTGTAGTCGGCATGCTTGTCGGCGTCGAGAACGACGTTTTCCAGCACTGCGCCGTGCTTGATGGCTTTCCAGATGACCGGCTCGTTCTTCTCGGACAGGTCGATGCACTTGGCGTAGCAGCCGCCTTCCATGTTGAAGACAACGCCTTCGCCCCAGCCGTGCTCGTCGTCACCGATCAGGTAACGGCTTTCGTCGGCCGACAGGGTGGTCTTGCCAGTGCCGGACAGGCCGAAGAACAGAGTTACGTCGCCTTCTTCGCCGATGTTGGCAGCGCAGTGCATTGGCAGCACGTCGGCAGCCGGCAGCAGGAAGTTCTGCACCGAGAACATGGCTTTCTTCATTTCGCCGGCGTAACGCATGCCAGCGATCAGCACCTTCTTGGCCGCGAAGTTGATGATGACGCAGCCGTCGGAGTTGGTGCCGTCACGCTCAGGCTCGCACACGAAGTTGGCAACGTTGAGTACTTGCCACTGGTCGCGGCCAGCCGGGTTGAACTGCTCAGGGTTGATGAACAGGCAACGACCGAACAGGTTCTGCCAGGCAGTCTGGGTGGTCATCTTCACCGGCAGGTAGTGCTCGGCGGCCGCCCCTACGTGAACGTAGGAAACGAAGTGATCCTGGGCGTTGTTGAACGCCTCGACGCGGTCCCACAGGGCATCGAACTTGTCGGCCGGGAACTTGCGGTTGATCGGGCCCCAGGAGATGGCATCCTGGGTGGAAGGTTCTTCGACGATGAAACGGTCAGCCGGCGAACGGCCAGTACGGTGCCCAGTCTCCACGACCAGTGCGCCGGTATCGGCTAGCACGCCTTCACCGCGTTGCAGCGCTTCTTTTACCAGCTCATCGACGCTCAGGTCGGTGTACACGGTGTTGTTGGCTTGCGTCATGAGATACCCCATCCGGCCCGAGGCCGAGTGCTCCAAACGTTTTGTAGTTGTCTGTAAAAAACTACTACAGCGAAAAAAGTGGCCGGATTATGCCAGAAACGCCCAAAAAAAGTAGGCCCCTCCTGTCGTAACCGCGCTTTTGCGCAATTCGACAGGAGATTTCCCTGCAATTAAACGTTTCAGTGGCGAGTTTCTGACGCCGTGTCCGTGCCGCCACCGGCAAACAGTTGCGCCACATCGCTGGCATCGAAGAAATAGCGCTCGTTGCAGAACTGGCAATCGATCTCCACCTTGCCGCCACACTCGTCCACCAACTGCTTGGCATCGTGTTCGCCAAGACTGACAAGCGCATTGCCGGAACGTTCGCGCGAGCAGCTGCACTGGAAGCGCAGCGGCTGGATATCGAACAGGCGCACGGCATCTTCGTGATACAGGCGGTGCAGCAGGGTTTCGTTGTCCTCGGCCCACTCTTCGGCCTTGAGCGTCTTGGCGAGGGCGATCACGTGCTGCCAGCTGTCTTCACGCTCTTCTTCGTCACGCTGGCGGTCGACCGGCAGCTGCTGCAACAGCAGGCCGCGGGCCTTGCCGCCTTCGGCATTGAGCCAGAAGCGGGTGTTGGTCTGCTGGGACTGGATGAAGTAGTTGGTGAAGCATTCCGACAGGTTGGCGCCGTCGAGCTCGACAGTACCCTGATAGCGCTGGCCCTTGACCGGGTCGATGGTCAGGGTCAGGTGGCCGTCGGGCATCAACTGCGCCAGCGTCGCTTCGTCAGGGATCTGGTCCGCTTCATAACGCGCCATGCCGCGGATGGCGCGCTCGCTCGAGCACTCAACCATCAACAGCGGGATCGGCCCAGCCGAGCGCGCCTGCAGCACCAGCAAGCCGTCGAACTTCATGGCGCCAACCAGCAGCGACGTGGCGGCCATCAATTCGCCGAGCAGTGCGGCCACGGGCTGTGGGTAGGCATGACGAGCCAACACCGCGGCGTAGCTGTCATCGAGTGCCACCCACTCGCCGCGAATATCGCGGTCGTCGAAGATGAAACGTTGGGTGAAATCGGTATCTGGCAAATCGCTCATAGGTTTTGGCTATCTGAAAATGATGACAAAATGGTTACACGGGATTTCGAACACTTGCGAAAACCCATGACAGAGCGCTCACAAGGCGCTCCGATTCCCGTTGGCAATAGAGGTATTTTATGGACAATCGACCACTGTTCCAAGCAAGGTGGTCCTGGGGCCCTTTGGCAGCCTGCACATTGCTGCCTATCGCTCTACTGTGTTTCTGGTTATGGCCTTTTGGCCAGATCCTGTGCCTGACTTTCGACGAATGGCTGTTCCACAGCCTTAATGCGCCCTTGGCCGACAACACCACCTGGCGCTACATCTGGACCGTCGGCAGCCTTCGGCCCTTCGACATCGTCGTTGGCCTGATCCTGCTGGCCGTGCTGATCCGCGGTGACTGGGTGTTCAAGGCCAGCCAGGTGCGTGAGGCCTTTTTCGGCTTTCTCGTCACGCTCATCCTGTTAGTGGTGATTCGCGCGGTGTTTTCCAAGTGGGTGGATGCAATGGGCTGGCAACACGATAGCCCGTCGATGGTGTTCGACAACGTCGTCCACCTCAGCGATTACTACCCGAACCTGGAAAAAGCCTGGGAACTGAAAGACCGCTCCAGCAAGAGCTTCCCGGGCGATCACGCCTCGGTGCTGCTGATCTGGGCGCTGTTCATGAGCCTGTTCAGCCGGCGCCTGGTGCAGCATCTGGTGATCTGGGGCCTGGCGTTCCTGTTCATGCTGCCGCGCCTGGTGGCGGGTGCGCATTGGGGGCAGGATGACTACATCGGTGGTTTGCTGATGGCAGTGCTGGCACTGGGCTGGAGCTGCCATACGCCACTGGCGGCGAAGGGCAGCGCGTTGCTGCTGCGCTGCACAGCACCGTTGTTCAAGCTTGCAGCCAGGCTACCGTTGGTCGGGCGATTGGCGGTGATCCGCTAAATCATCAGGGCTGCTTTGCAGCCCATCGCCGGCAAGCCAGCTCCTACAAAATCCGCGCATGCTCAAAGAACTGCGCAGGGCGATCAGCGGTGATCCGCTAGATCGTCAGGGCTGCTCTGCAGCCCATCGCCGGCAGCGCTCAATCAAAACTGCCATGCAACTGGTGAATCTGCCGACGCTGTTTCTTGTTCGGCCGGCCATCGGTCGTCACACCCATCGCACCTGCCTTGCGCATCTCTGCGGCCTGCTCGCGGCGCTTCACACTTTCTTCGGTTTCTTCATACAACGCCTGCGCCTCAGGTGCCCCCCTGCGTACAGCAGACAGTGCCTTGACCACCACCGTGCGCTCATCGAAACCGGTGCGCAGCACGAACGCATCGCCCACCCGTGGCTCCTTGCCCGGCTTGCAGCGCTCGCCCCGACAATGCACCTTGCCACTCTCGATCGCCGCCTTGGCCAGCGCGCGAGTCTTGTAGAACCGCGCTGCCCATAGCCATTTGTCCAGGCGGACCTTGTCGTCTTCTTCGCCTTTTTGTGCCATCCCGTTACCTCGAATTCTGTCTTTCATCGAACTGTACTACCGTAACTGACGGATGCAAAAAGTCCCCGTCGTGCTTACAGTTCACCACCTTATCCCCAGGGTGTGCTTCGTGAAGACATTTGACCATCTGACTGTGATCGGCCTGCGCGAGTGGGTCGCCTTGCCCGACCTCGGTGTAGCGGGGCTGCGCGCCAAGATCGACACCGGGGCCAGCACCTCCAGCCTGCACGCCACAGAGGTGGAACCCTTCGAGCGCGACGGCGAGCCATGGGTGCGTTTTACCGCCCACCTGGGCTCGATCGTGCAACTGCGTCACCGCCGTTGCGAAGCGCCGCTGGTCACCATGAAGACCATCAAGAGCTCCAATGGCCACGCCCAGACCCGTTACGTGATCCGCACCCCGTTGGCGCTGGGCGACCGCGTGTGGCAAGTGGAATTTACCCTGGCCTGCCGCAAGAGCATGCGCTACCGCCTGTTGCTCGGTTCCAAGGCGCTTATCCATGGGCAGCTGGTGGTCAACCCGGGGCTCAAGTACGTGCAAGACAAACCGGCCTTTCCGGCCACCCTTTCCCCTGTCACAGGTGCTGCATGAAGATCGCTGTGCTGTCGCGCAATCCGCGTCTGTATTCCACCCGCCGCCTGGTCGAAGCCGGTACCCAGCGTGGCCACGAAATGGTGGTGATCGATACCCTGCGGGCCTACATGAACATTGCCAGCCACAAGCCGCAGATTCATTACCGCGGCAAGCCACTGGAAGGTTTCGATGCGGTGATTCCGCGCATTGGCGCATCGGTGACGTTCTATGGCTGCGCGGTGCTGCGCCAGTTCGAGATGATGGGCGTCTACCCGCTCAACGAGTCCGTGGCCATCGCCCGCTCCCGCGACAAGCTGCGCTCGTTGCAGCTGCTGTCACGGCGCGGCATCGGCCTGCCGATTACCGGTTTCGCCCACTCGCCAGACGACATCCCCGACCTGATCCAGATGGTCAATGGCGCACCCCTGGTGATCAAGGTGCTCGAGGGCACCCAGGGCATCGGCGTGGTGCTATGCGAGACCACCCAGGCCGCCGAGTCGGTGATCGAAGCGTTCATGGGCCTCAAGCAGAACATCATGGTTCAGGAGTACATCAAGGAGGCCGGCGGTGCCGACATTCGCTGCTTCGTGGTGGGTGACAAGGTGATTGCCTCGATGAAGCGTCAGGCCAAGCCAGGCGAGTTCCGCTCCAACTTGCATCGGGGTGGGGTCGCCAGCCTGATCAAGATCACACCTGAAGAGCGGATTACCGCCATCCGTGCAGCCAAGGTAATGGGCTTGAGCGTGGCAGGTGTAGACATCCTGCGTTCCAACCACGGCCCGCTGGTGATGGAAGTGAACTCCTCACCGGGCCTGGAAGGTATCGAAGTGACCACCAGCAAGGATGTGGCCGGGATGATCATCGAGCATCTGGAGAAGAATGGCGGGCCGAACCAGACCCGCACCAAAGGTAAAGGCTGAGGTTGACCGTGCCGGCCCCCTCGCGGCTTTAGCCGCAAAAGGGCCGGAGCAGATCACACAGCATTGCGCGGCAGCAAAAGCCCCAATGGCAACCTTACCCGCGCTTCGATCCCGCCGCCGGAGCGGTTGCGCAACTCCACATTGCCACCATGCTGCGCCGCGATCCGTTTCACGATCGCCAAGCCCAGCCCGGTGCCCTTGCCGCCCCGGGCACGGTCACCGCGGATGAACGGGTTGAAGATGGTCTCCAGCTCCGACTCGTCGATACCGGCACCCCGGTCAAGCACACTGAGCACCACATAAGGCGCGCTCTCGTCGCCCGAAACATAGGCGGCCACCTCGACCCCTTTGCCAGCGTGGTGCAGGGCATTGCCGATCAGGTTACCCAGCATGCGCTTGAGCGATACCCGACGCAGCGGGAACGGGGGGATCGGCTCGAGGCACAGGCGTACCCGCTCCTCTGGCTGGTTGTAGGGCGCCACGACCTCGCGCACCAGGTCGGCCAGGTCGACCTCCTCCACCGGTTCATCGCGGCCATCGCGGATGAAGGCCAGGAACTGGTCGAGAATGGCGTCCATGTCCTCGATATCGCGGACCATGTCATCGCTCAGCTCGTTGTCGCTGTCGAGCAATGACAAGGACAGGCGCAGGCGTGTCAGCGGCGTACGCAGGTCATGGGACACACCGGCCAGCATCAGCTCGCGCTCACGCCCGGCCTGCTCGACATCCTCGGCCATCTGGTTGAAGGCACGGTACACCTCGGCCATTTCGCTCGGCGTATCACTGATCGGCAGCCGCACGCTGCGCCCCTGGCCCAACTGGCGGGCAGCGAACACCAGGCGCTTGAGCGGCTGGTTGAGCTGGCGCACGAAGATCCACGCCGAGGCGGTCGACAGCAGGCCGATGGCCAGGAACCAGCCAAGCACGTTCCAGATCTTCTGGCCACGCAGCGGGTGCGGGTACAAAGGGACTTTCAGCCAACCTGGGCCCAGGCTTGGCGCGTTGACCCACAACGCCGGCGGCGCATGGATGCGCAAGCGCACCTCGGTGTCTTCACCCAGCTCGGCCTGCATCTGCCGCTGATAGATTTCGCTGTAAGGCCAGTGCTGCTCGCCTTCCGGCACACCAGAACCGGTCACGCGGATCAGGCCTGCGGCTTCGGCAATCTTGTCGCGGTTTTCCTCATCGGCTGCCCAATAGGCACGCAGCGTCAGCGCTACACCGTGGCTGTACTGCCGATCGACCAATACGTCCTCGTTCATCAGCAGGTAGACCAGGGTCAACGCCTTGGAGAACAGCACGACGATCAGCACCAGCCACAACGTGCGGGCGAAGAAGCTTTGCGGGAACCAGAGCGGCGTTTTCATCGACGGTGTGGGTTCATTTTCCGGCGTTTCCGTCCGGCACGAAGACGTAACCTACGCCCCACACAGTCTGGATATACCGTGGCTTGGAAGGGTCCGGTTCGATCATGCGGCGCAGGCGCGAAATCTGTACGTCGATGGAGCGCTCCAAGGCATCCCACTCACGGCCACGGGCCAGGTTCATCAGCTTGTCGCGGGTGAGCGGTTCGCGCGCGTGCATGACCAGCGCCTTGAGCACGGCGAACTCACCGGTGGTCAGCATGTGCACTTCTTCACCGCGCTTGAGCTCGCGGGTAGCCAGCGACAGCTCGTAATCGCCGAAGGTGACCGACTCGTCCTCGCTGCCCGGGGCGCCCGGCACGCTCGGTGCCTGCCGGCGCAGCACGGCCTTGACCCGCGCCATCAGCTCGTCCGGGTTGAACGGTTTGCCCAGGTAATCGTCAGCGCCCAGCTCCAGCCCCTTGATGCGGCTGAGTTCGTCGCCCTTGGCGGTGAGCATGATGATCGGGATCTGGTTGTTCGACTGGCGGAGGCGCTTGCACGCGGACAGGCCATCTTCACCCGGCAGCATCAGGTCGAGCACCACCAGGTTGAACACTTCGCGCTGCAGCAGGCGGTCCATCTGTTCGGTATTGGGCACCGCACGGGCACGGTACCCCTTGCTGGTGAAGAAACGTTCCAGCAGGCTGCTGAGCCCCGGATCGTCGTCGACGATGAGAATCTTGTCACCTTCAGCGTTGTTTGGGGTGCCGGTCATGAATAACTCCTCTGATATCGCCGCGCATTATGGCGTAGCCATTGCCACGCGTGCCGTGAGCATTGTTAGCAGATTTTTCCCCCGGCGCCAGTTCCCGGCCTGCTCAACTGGCCTGGCGCCATCACCGCAAGCCGTCCTCGATGGGTATAATGCGCGGCTTTCATCCAGCGCCGCCGGGCGAAACACGCGCCTTGCAGCCCCCGTATTCACAAATGTCAGGTGGTTTACATGGACAGCATCAACAGCCGTATCGCCGAGGAACTGGGCGTACGCCCGCAGCAGGTCGAGGCGGCCGTGGGCCTGTTGGACGAAGGCTCGACCGTGCCCTTCATCGCCCGTTACCGCAAGGAAGTGACCGGCAGCCTGGACGACACCCAGCTGCGCCACCTGGAAGAGCGCCTGCGCTACCTGCGCGAACTCGATGAGCGCCGCGCCAGCATCCTGTCCAGCATCGAGGAACAGGGCAAACTGACCCCGGAGCTGGCCCGCGAGATCAAGCTGGCCGATACCAAGACCCGCCTCGAAGACCTCTACCTGCCGTACAAGCAGAAGCGCCGTACCAAGGGCCAGATTGCCCTGGAAGCCGGCCTCGGCGAGCTGGCCGATGGCTTGTTCAACGACCCGCAACTCACCCCGGAAAGCGAAGCCGCGCGGTTCGTCGACGCCGAAAAAGGCGTGGCCGACGTCAAGGCAGCGCTGGAAGGTGCCAAGTACATCCTCATGGAGCGCTTCGCCGAAGACGCCGCCCTGCTCGACAAGCTGCGCAACTTCCTCAAGCAGGAAGCAGTGCTCAGCGCCCGCTTAGTAGCCGGCAAGGAAGAAGAAGGCGCGAAGTTCCGCGATTACTTCGCCCACGACGAACTGCTGCGCAACTGCCCGTCGCACCGCGCCCTGGCGATCTTCCGTGGCCGCAACGAAGGCGTGCTGAGCGCATCGCTGAAGGTCGGCGAAGAGCTGCCGGGCACCCTGCACCCGTGCGAAGTGATGATCGCCGGCCACTTCGGCGTGGAAAACCGCAACCGCCCGGCTGACAAGTGGCTGGGCGAAGTGGTGCGCTGGACCTGGAAGGTCAAGCTGTACACCCACCTCGAAACCGACCTGTTCGGCGAGCTGCGTGACAACGCCGAAGGCGAGGCGATCAACGTCTTCGCCCACAACCTGCACGACTTGCTGCTGGCCGCCCCGGCCGGCCCGCGTGCCACCCTGGGCTTCGACCCGGGCCTGCGTACCGGCTGCAAGGTGGCGGTGGTGGATGCCACCGGCAAGCTGCTGGACACGGCCACGGTGTACCCGCACGCCCCACGCAACGACTGGGACCGCACCCTCTCGGTCCTCGCCGCCCTGTGTGCCAAGCATTCGGTCGAGCTGATCGCCATCGGCAACGGCACCGCCAGCCGTGAAAGCGACAAGCTGATCGCCGAATTGGTTAAAAAATACCCAGCACTGAAGATCACCAAGATCATGGTCTCCGAAGCCGGTGCTTCGGTGTACTCCGCATCGGAACTGGCGGCCCGGGAATTCCCCGACCTGGACGTGTCGATCCGTGGCGCCGTGTCGATTGCCCGCCGCCTGCAGGACCCGCTGGCCGAACTGGTGAAGATCGACCCGAAATCCATCGGTGTCGGCCAGTACCAGCATGACGTGTCCCAGCTCAAGCTGGCGCGCGGCCTCGACGCCGTGGTCGAGGACTGCGTGAACGCCGTGGGCGTCGACGTCAACACCGCTTCCGTGGCGCTGCTGACCCGCATCTCCGGCCTCAACGCGACCCTGGCGCAGAACATCGTCGCCCACCGCGACGCCAACGGCCCGTTCGCCACCCGCGCAGCGCTGAAGAAAGTCAGCCGCCTGGGCGAGAAAACCTTCGAACAGGCCGCAGGCTTCCTGCGCGTGATGAACGGCGACAACCCGCTGGACGCCTCGGCCGTTCACCCTGAGGCTTACCCGCTGGTGCAGCGCATTGCGGCCGACACCGACCGCGATATCCGTTCGCTGATCGGCGACAGTGCCTTCCTCAAACGCCTCGACCCGAAGAAATTCACCGACGAGAGCTTCGGCCTGCCGACCGTCACCGACATTCTGCAAGAGCTGGACAAACCTGGCCGCGACCCTCGCCCCGAGTTCAAGACCGCTACCTTCCAGGACGGCGTCGAAGACCTCAAGGACCTGGAGCCCGGCATGATCCTCGAAGGCGTGGTCACCAACGTCACCAACTTCGGTGCCTTCGTCGACATCGGCGTACACCAGGACGGCCTGGTGCACATCTCGGCGCTGTCGGAGAAGTTCATCAAAGACCCGCGCGAAGCGGTCAAGGCCGGTGACGTGGTCAAGGTCAAGGTCATGGAAGTGGACATCCCGCGCAAACGCGTGGGCCTGTCCATGCGCATGAGCGACACCCCGGGCGAGAAGGTCGAAGGCAACCGTGGCGGCAACCGCGGCAACGGCGGCAACCGCCAGCAGCAGGCGCCGCGCCAGCGTGAAACCGCGACCGCCGCCCCAGCCAACAATGCCATGGCTTCGCTGTTCGCCAACGCCAAACAGCTGAAGAAGAAGTGATGGAAATCCCCCAAGAGCTGGTGCAAAGCGCCTACAGCCAGCTCCTCGGCTGCCGCGTGCAACGCCTGGACACAGGCGTTGCCGAGGTTGCCCTGGCGCTCGAGCCACACCTGCGCAACCGCGGCCAGAAGCTGCACGGTGGGGCCATCTTCAGCCTGGTGGACATCGCCATGGGCTTGGCCTGCTCGGCCAGCCATGGCTTCGACCAGCAGAGCGTGACCATCGAATGCAAGATCAACTACATGCGCGCCGTCAGTGACGGCGAGGTCGTGTGCACGGCCCGCGTGCTGCATGCCGGGCGCCGCACTCTGGTGGTCGACGCCGACGTAGTCCAAGGCGACAAGCTGGTGGCAAAAGCGCAGGGAACCTTCGCCGTTCTCTAGCTCACCAAGCGGTATCTGCGGTATTTTTCGGCAGTGCGCTGGCACTGCCGAAACCGCGTAAACCAGGCGACAACGCCAGTTCCTTTCTTCCTACCCTTGTAGACCGTCAACTCTACCCCCATATTGGGGCGACTGATGCGTGAAGGAATCCATCTTGAGCGACCTCCTCAACCGCCGCCTGAGCCTGCTCGGCGCCAATCTCCCCCTGCTCAAGCAGTGCCTGCACGGTATTGAGCGCGAATGCCTGCGCGTGACCCATGAAGGTCGCCTGGCCCAGACCCCGCATCCTGAGGCCTTGGGTTCGGCGCTGACCAACGAGCAGATCACTACCGACTATTCCGAGTCGCTGCTGGAGTTCATCACCCCAGCCTTGCCCGACCCGGCCAAGGTGCTCGAAAGCCTCGAGCAGACCCACCGTTTCGTCTACAGCAAGCTGGGCGACGAATACCTGTGGAGCCCGTCGATGCCGTGCACGCTGCCGGCCGAGGAAGATATTCCGATCGCCGAATACGGCACCTCGAACATCGGCAAGCTCAAGCACGTCTACCGCAAGGGCCTGGCCCTGCGTTACGGCCGCACCATGCAGTGCATCGCCGGTATCCACTACAACTTCTCGTTGCCAGAGGCACTGTGGCCACTGCTGCGCGAAGCCGAAGGCAGCACTGAAGACGACCGCGACTTCCAGTCTTCGGCCTACATTGCCCTGATCCGCAACTTCCGCCGTTACAGCTGGCTGCTGATGTACCTGTTCGGTGCCTCGCCGGCGCTGGACAAGGGCTTCCTGCGGGGCCGCCCGCACCAGCTCGAAGAACTGGACGCCGACACCCTGTACCTGCCGTACGCCACCAGCCTGCGCATGAGTGACCTGGGTTACCAGAGCAACGCCCAGGCCGGCCTCACGCCCTGCTACAACAACCTGGCCAGCTATACCGACAGCCTGCGCAAGGCCGTTGGCACGCCCTACCCGCCCTATGTTGAAGTCGGCACGCACGTGGATGGCGAATGGGTGCAACTGAACACCAACATTCTGCAGATCGAAAACGAGTACTACTCGAACATCCGCCCCAAGCGCGTCACCTACACCGGCGAGCGGCCGATCCAGGCCCTGACCTCGCGCGGCGTGCAGTATGTCGAGGTGCGCTGCCTGGACATCAACCCGTTCCTGCCGGTGGGCATCGACCTGACCGAAGCGCGCTTCCTCGATGCGTTCCTGCTGCTCTGCGCGCTGGACGACAGCCCGCAACTGGACAACGGCGAATGCGGCCAGTGCACCGACAACTTCCTGACCGTGGTCAAGGAAGGCCGTCGCCCTGGCCTGGAACTGCACCGTAACGGCCAGCCGATCGAGCTGAAAGTGTGGGCCACCGAGTTGCTCGGCCGCATCGGCCAACTGGCAGAGTTGCTCGACCTTGCGCAAGGGGGTGACGAACACGCCAAGGCCCTGGAAGCGCAGCAGGCCAAGGTCGATGACGCCTCGCTGACGCCATCGGCCCAGGTGCTGGCACGCATGGCCGAGCACGACGAAAGCTTCATCGAGTTCTCCCTGCGCCAAAGCCAGAACCACGCCGAGACCTTCCGTGAGCAGCCACTGCCCGCCGAGCGCCAACAGGCCTTCGAAACCCTCGCGCGCAACTCGCTGGCCGAACAGTCGCGCCTCGAGCAGCAAGAAGTCGGCGACTTCGACCTGTTCGTCGGCGCCTACCAGGCCAGCATCCTGGCGATCAGCAACTGATGAGCCGCACCGCCTCCCCGCGCAAGCCCCGCGCCAGCAGCCAGGCCAGGATCGAAGCGATCCTGGCGGCAGCGCGCGAGTTGTTGGCCGAGCAAGGGGTGGCGGCGTTGTCTATCTACAGCGTGGCTGAGCGGGCGCAGATCCCGCCTTCGTCGGTGTACCACTTCTTCGCCAGCGTGCCAGCATTGCTCGAAGCGTTGACCGCCGATGTGCATCGGGCCTTTCGCGAAGCACTCAGTGCCCCCATCGACAGCGCTGCGTTCAGCACCTGGCACCAACTGTCACGGCTGATCGAGCAGCGCATGCTCGACATCTACAACGAGGACGCCGCGGCGCGCCAACTGATCCTTGCCCAGCATGGCCTGAGCGAAGTGGTGCAAGCTGACCGTCAGCACGACATGGAGCTGGGCGAGCTGATGCACCGGCTGTTCGACCAGCATTTCCAGCTGCCGACGATGCCGGCCGATGTGGATGTGTTCGCCTTGGCCATGGAGCTGAGCGATCGGGTGTATGCCCGCTCGATACAGCTGCACGAACAGATCACCCCGCGCATGGCCGAGGAAGGCATGCGGGTATTCGAAGCCTATCTGGGGCTCTACCTGCCGCCGTTCCTGGGTAAACGCCACACAGGCTGAACAAGCAATATCTAACGCAGTTCGCCTTGGGTCGAACGTTGAAATGGGCGCTCCTCTCCAGCACTCAGCCCAACGTGGATCACGACCATGCCCCAATCGCTCGACTCGTCAGCCGACACGACGCCCATTCACCTGGACGACTTCCCCACCCCCCTGCCCCTGCCAACTACCCCTTGGATAATCGCCGGGCGCGGCAATGCCCTGGGCGAGGCCGACCTGCGACGACGCCAGGCGGTCCAGGCACTGAACAGCCTGTTCGAACAGGCGCCGTCGCTGGCTTCGACCGGGCACGCCAGCTACTGGGACGCACGCATCCCCGGGCAGTCGATAGCACGCAGAGCTTTTGCCGAGAAACAGCTGCACGCGCATTTCCAGAGCGCGCTGGAACTCAACTACGGGTTGGACCGAATCGCAGACAAAGCCTGGAACCTGGGCCAGCTGGGCAGCGACAGCCAGTACGCGCAACTGCACTGGGATCAACCGGGCGTACCAATAGGCGCATGCCCCACTGCACTGTTGATCACACCCGTGGGCAATGACGACCCCTGGCTGCTGTACCGGCCAGACGCCCACAATCCGGTCCGTGCCTTCCACAGCGAAGCGGCCCTGCTGCAGTGGGCCCACGAGCATCGGGACCGCCTGTGGCCTTCCCCACCCGCCGCGCTGGCCAGCGACAGCGACAGCTCGTTCATTACCGTCATCGCGCTCGCGGGTGATGGCGTCGCCGGCCTGCTGAGCAGCGTGCTGGACCACGCGCAGCCAGCCGGCCAGAGCATGCAATTGCACGTCGAGCTGCCTGACGCCTTGAGCGAGGAACTGGCAGCCCTGGTCAGTGCCGATGAAGCGTTGGCGGACGACGAGGTGCATTTCGACTCGCTCGACGAGCGCTTACCGCTAGGCTGGCGCAAGCAGCGCATCGACCGCCAGGAGCAACTGCTGGCTGCCTATCTGGGTGACGACTCTGGGCCCGGCTCTGCACGCTTGGATGAACTGCAGGCGCACCAGGCGAAGCTGGACGCACTGGACAATGACCTGCAACAGCTGCTGGGCGCAGTGCCCGAAAATTCCACTAGCGAAGCCTGGGGGCAAACCGACGGTGAGGCCAGCAGGTTCGAGCGCCTCAGCCAGCACTTTGCCAACACCTTGCTGCTGGAAGCCGCATTCCAGCAATGCCTGGGCGACCTGAGCGAGCCGCACCTGCAATGGGTTCGACAACTGGTAGAGCGGCCCGAGCCAAGCCTTGCGCGACAAGTCGTTCCCTGTGCACTGAAACTACGGGTAGGAACTCGCACCTGGGCACTGACCGGCTTCATCACGCTCAGGGCAATACACGAAGGCACAGTGGAAGACGCAGACACTGCGGTGCTGCTCTACAAACCTGGGTACGACGGTGGCCTGACCTGCTACACAGACCAAGCCCAGCTTACCGAGCGGCTGCTCAACACATTGCAAGGCGCCTGGCCAGAAGTGCTGCTGGAAAGCGCCTGGCCACAGGACATCGATGCGCTCCTTGCGCTGATCGACAGCGGCGAGCACACGCCGGCCCTGATCAGCGAACCCATCACCAGCCACGTTTTCGATTACCTGGCCTCAACCCACCTGGCCCTGCTGACCCAGGCCGGGCCCGCCTCGCAGCTGCAACTGCGATGGAAACTGGGCGCAAGCAACAACGCCGCCAGAACCCAAGCGTTCGAACGCTTGGCCGAGCGTAACCGCACCGCAAACCTGCATGCCCAGTTGCATTCACTGAGCCACCTTGATGCGTCCCACCGCCAAGCACTGGCGGCACAGTTCGAGGCCTTGCGCGCCAGCATGCTGGCTTCGAGCCGTTTGCTGGCCATGGACCTGCCTGAGCGCGGGCAGTTCGTACGCAACCTGATGAACAGCCACCTGCGCCAATCGCTCAATCTGACAACGGTACCCCGAATTACTCTGGACATCGCTGACCGAACCGGCAAGCAACGTATTCCGCTGCCGGAGTCCGGTGTCGCCAATGCCTACAAAGAGGTCATTACGTTCAGTAAAGAACGCAGCCTCGTGCCCCTCGAGCAACTTCTGCTGTGGGCATTGAACGACGACCTGACCTTGCGCCTTGCCAACGCAAATATCCTGATCGACGACGCTACGGCGACGCCTGCCCTGCAGCAAACGCTCAACCACAGCTACATCGCCAATCTGGTGAAGACGCTGAATGTGGCAGGCGCCTACGAACAGCAGATACTCGACACCTTCAAGGGCACTGTGGGCGAATCCGAATGGCAAGCGCAACTTCGTCAGGAAACGCTCCGCGCGCCCTTCGAGCACCAGTTGAAGATCCTGCTGATGAGCCGGCCCGGAACCCTGGATGCAGACGGCATGCATGTCTTCGAGCTGTTCTGCCGCGAACAGCAGGACCCCACCCTTACCCGCACCATCGCGCACCACGCACTCGACCTGCGGCCCGGCGTAGCTGCGGACGGTAGCAGCGACCGCGAGACGCTGTCTGGCATTTTCCTGCTCAAACCGTTGAGCGGACCCTGCCTGTTGTTGCTGCCAGACGCACCCAACGGCAAAGTCATCACCCAGCACGAAGACAGCGCGCATGCATGCCAGGCGCTGGAGGAGATGGCCATCGACGAGGCCATGCGCACCTACCTTGCCAACCTCCCGCTGGAAGGCAAACCACAAGCGCGCCTGTCCTATATCAATCAGGCGCTGCTCAAACCACCATTCACTGGGTTCATCGGCGTAGGCAATGCCCGTTCTGAGCCAATCGCCCAGGTGCGGGCCAACCTGCAGATGGGCCGGCTCATCTTCGAGCACCGCGCCTCGTCGCGCAGCCAGGTCGACCTGTATCTGGAAAACGAAGCGATCCGGCATGGCCGGGTATACGACTACATCAAGCTGGCGCTGGGCTTCCTGCCCGGGATAGGTGCCGGAGTTGCCCTGTACGATGGCTGGAACGCCGCCAACGCGAGTGTGGAGGCGTTTCTGCGAGGTGACCCCGGTGAGGGGGTCGAGCACTTGAACAGCGTGTTCCTGTCATTGGTGGATGCGCTCTTCGATGTGGTGCCCGCCGCAGCTTTATCCAGTTCATCCACTGCGCTGGCACGCACGCGCACCCACGTGCGCCAGCGCCTGGACGGATTGCGACCTACCACCGTGACACGCCGGGGGCGCACCGACCCCTTCAGCGGCTATGAAACCGAAGCGCCCCCGGGCCGCTGGCACGAGCATGCCGAGGGCCACGGCAAAGGTGTCTACCGCCATGCCGAGACCGGAGACGACTTCATCGTCCGCCAGGGGCGGTATTATCAAGTCGAGTGGGACGCCACCTATCGCACCTGGCGCCTCAAAGGCGGCGCAGCACGCAGCTACAAGCAGCCTGTAAAACTCGACGAGTTGGGCACCTGGCAGCCCCACGGTAGCCTGAGCGGGCGTATCGTCGACGGCGGGCTGGCCGGTGGCGGGGCCTACCTGGGCAGGCTGTACCGGCAGGGCTGGCAGCACCTGCGCGGCTACCTTGGCCGCCAACCTGAGCTGGCCTCGCCCACGCAAGTGGTACAGGAGATCAACAATGGCCTTCAGGCCCACCAAGCACAGCTGATCAAAAAAATCTCGGCCTTGAACACCGCGCGCGGCGTTGGCCCCAATGGGCCTCAAGGCACCCCTGCGCCCCGGGCGACTATCAACCGTGCGCTGCAGGAGTCTGCCGAGGAACTGGAGGCATTTGTCACATTTCATGAACAAAGCCTGGAAAAGCTGCACAGGATCAGGCCAGCGCTGGGCCGCGCTTACCAAGGCATGCACAACCAGCTGGCCTTCAACCTGGGCAGGCAGCACCCCACGCTGATCAAGCAGCTCAAGCTGCGAATGAATGAAGACTTCATTCTGGCAAGGCAGCTTGAGCAGGCGCTGGACGCGTCCCCGGACAACGCGCTTGAGCAACTGCGGCAGATACAGCGAGTGAAGGACCGTCTCTGCCATACGCTCAGCAAGCTCGAAGACCAATTCCATCGGGTGCCCCGGGTCAAGCAGAAACTGCGCGGCAGCGAACTCACCGTCTACGAGCAATCACTCGAAAAACTGCAGATGCCAGTGGACCCGAACGCGTATCGGACCGTGCGGCTTTCCATCGAAGTGGCCAGCATCGTCAAGGTGCCGAGCCAGCGAAGCTACGATTTCCTCTTGATGCTGCGCCAGGTAAACCAGGAAATCAGCCACCTGCGAAGCGCGTTATTCAGCCACCACGACCTACCCAGCGCAGGCCTCAGCCGCGCCGAGACACACCGCTTCCTCCGTCAGCTCAAAGACCGCTATCAGCGCTTTGACAACCACATGACCAGTTGGCATGACGACTTCCCTGACTACATCACGGCGCAGGGCACACAGCGAATGCACGCGGCCATGAGCCAACTGATCGCCGAAGCCGAGGCAGGGGTCCAGGCCTCCGCGCCGACCGGGCGAATGCCAACCCCCTCCCGCGGGCCAAGCAGGCCCCGCCTGTTCGAAACCGTGGACCAGCAACTGTTGATAGGCCGTGAAGTCACCCTGGACGGCCAGCCGCAGATGCAACTTGGCAACAGGCTGAACGAGGAAACACACCTCACCTTCGCCCGCACCGCCGATAACCGGTGGCAACCTAGCACCGCGCAGCCCGCATCACCGGCAGCCGATCTTACGGTGCTGGAGGCCAGCGCCAGTAAGCGATTGGCTGAGGTAGCTGCGCAGCAAGCCAAGCTCCAGCAGTACAAGGCGTTGAACATGACGCCTGCCAGCCTGCAAGACCTGGCCGATGGTTACGCCACGACGCTGGAGGAGCTGGCGCAGAGCATCGTCCGCCGGGGTGAGGACGCATTGACCGAGGCGCAGCGCCAGCTCCCCGGTAGCCTGAGAACCGCTGCCAATGAGATGCGCAGGGCGGGCAGGCAATTACGCATCGATCAGGTCAAAACGACGCAGCGCCCTGAGCCTGGTCATCTGGATTACCTGCAAAGCCAAGGTGAGGTGCGGATCGTTTGGTCACGGGTGCTGGAGCCGGCCAGGAACAGGCAGGGGCAGGCTTTGGAGTATCTGGAGGAATACCGGATCGACGATGCGGCCACCAACAGCCCTCTCTGGTATGCGCACTTCCACTTCAAGCGCAGGCCAGCACAAGGCTTTACACGACTAGAGGCCGGTCACATCAAGCTTGCCGAGCAACGCAACCTGGGCGCAGGCGCCTGGCGCGGCGCCCTCACGGAAAGCCAGGCCAACAACCTCTTTAGCGGACTGCGGCCCGCTCAGCCCTAAAGGGTAAGGGCCGCCTGGCGGCCCGATCGCGGTCAAGGCCCGCGACTGGGTCGCCCAGCGCCGCCATGGCCATTACAGCTTGGCGATGGACACTTCGGTGGATTTGACGAACGCAATCACTTCACTGCCCACTTGCAGCTCCAGCTCTTTGACCGAGCGGGTGGTGATGACCGAGGTCACGATACCGGAGGCGGTCTGTACGTCGATTTCCGACAGTACCGGGCCTTCGAGGATTTCTTTCACGGTGCCTTTGAACTGGTTGCGGACGTTGATCGCTTTGATAGTCATGGCTTGATTCCTTCTCTTTGGCTTCAGTCTGGTAAGTGAGTTTTTCAGTGCGCCCAACGCAATTGCGTGGGCAGAGGGGCTACAGGGTCCGGCTCGGGCGCAGTACCCGGTACCGACAGAACACGGTTGAGCACTTCGCTTTCCAGCGCAGCCAGGCGGTGCGAACCACGCGCCCTTGGCCGCGCCAGGTCAACAGTGAGGTCGAGCCCGACCTCACCGTCTTCGATCAGGATCACCCGGTCAGCCACGGCAACCGCCTCGCTGACGTCGTGGGTGACCAGCAACACGGTGAAACCGTGCTGACGCCAGAGGCGTTCGATCAGTTGCTGCATCTCGATCCGGGTCAGCGCATCGAGGGCACCCAGTGGCTCATCGAGCAGCAACAGGCGTGGCTGGTGGATCAGTGCCCGGGCCAGCGCTACGCGCTGCTTCTGGCCGCCGGAGAGTGCCGCCGGCCACTCATTGGCGCGGTCAGCCAGGCCAACCGCCTCCAACGCATCCAGCGCACGCGGGCGCCAGTTGCCAGCCAGGCCCAGGCCGACGTTGTCGATCACCTTTTTCCACGGCAGCAGCCGGGCGTCCTGGAACATCAGCCGCGTTTCCTCGCGGGCTTCGACCAATGGCGCAGCACCTGCCAGCAGTTCACCGGCGCTGGGCTGGTCGAGCCCAGCCAGCAAGCGCAGCAAGGTGCTCTTGCCGCAGCCACTGCGGCCAACGATGGCGACGAACTGGCCGGCGGGGATGTGCAGGTCGATGCCCTTGAGCACTTCACGCTGGCCAAAGGTCTTGCGCAGGCCATTGGATGCCAGAGGGATGCCACGCAGCAGGCGTGGCGGTTGTTCCTTGAGCACGGTCATGCGCCCTCCTTCCTGGCAACTTGATAAGCCGGGTGCCAGCGCAGCCAGACGCGCTCCAGGCCGCGGGCGGCGAGGTCGGCGAGCTTGCCCAGCACGGCGTACAGAACGATGGCCAGAACCACCACATCGGTTTGCAGGAACTCACGGGCATTCATCGCCAGGTAACCGATACCGGCATTGGCCGAAATGGTCTCTGCCACGATCAAGGTCAGCCACATGAAGCCCAAGGCAAAGCGCACGCCCACCAGAATCGAGGGCAATGCACCTGGCAGGATCACCTGGCGGAACAGGCCGAACCCGGACAGGCCATAGCTGCGCGCCATTTCCACCAAGGCAGGGTCGACGTTGCGAATGCCGTGGTAGGTGTTCAGGTAGATCGGGAACAACGTGCCCAGCGCAACCAGGAAAATCTTCGCCGACTCGTCGATACCGAACCACAGGATCACCAGCGGGATCAGCGCCAGGTGCGGCACGTTACGGATCATCTGCACCGAGCTGTCGAGCAGGCGCTCGCCCCAGTTCGACAGGCCAGTGATGAAGCCCAGCACCAGGCCGATGCTGCCGCCGATCACGAAGCCCAGGCCGGCACGCCAGCCACTGATGGCCAGGTGGGTCCAGATTTCGCCGCTGCGCACCAGCTCGACGCCGGCAGCCACCACTGCGCTAGGCGCCGGCAGGATGCGCGTGGACAGCCAGCCAGCGCTGACCGCCAGCTGCCAGGCTGCCAGCAGCAGCAACGGCAGCGCCCATGGCGCAAGGCGCTGGGTCAGGGTGGAGGAAGTTGCACGACTCATGGCCCGCTCCTCAGCTCTGCGACACGGACTTGGGCAGGATATCGTTGGCCACCATCTCGCCGAACGGGCTCACGTAACCACCGGTTTTCGGTTGCTCCGGGCGCTGCACGTCGAGGTGCGGGAACAGCAGTTCGGCGACGCGGTAGGACTCTTCCAGGTGTGGGTAACCGGAGAAGATGAAGGTATCGATGCCCAGGTCCGCGTACTCCTTGACCCGTGCCGCGACGGTCGGGCCATCGCCGACCAGCGCGGTACCGGCGCCGCCACGTACCAGGCCGACACCCGCCCACAGGTTGGGGCTGACTTCCAGGTTGTCACGGTTGCCGCCGTGCAGGGCGGCCATGCGCTGCTGACCCACCGAGTCGAAGCGCGCCAACGAGGCCTGGGCACGGGCGATGGTCTCATCGTCCAGGTGCGAGATCAGGCGATCAGCGGCTGCCCAGGCTTCTTCGTTGGTTTCACGCACGATCACGTGCAGGCGGATACCGAAGCGCACTTCGCGCCCTTGTGCGGCGGCTTTTTCGCGCACCTGGGCGATCTTCTCGGCAACGGCTGCGGGTGGCTCACCCCAGGTCAGGTACAGCTCGACCTGCTCGGCGGCCAGGTCCTGAGCGGCTTCGGACGAGCCGCCGAAATACAGTGGCGGACGGGGCTGCTGGATCGGCGGGTAGAGCAGTTTGGCGCCCTTCACCTGAATGTGCTTGCCGTCGTAATCGACGTTTTCACCTTCCAGCACCTTGCGCCAGATACGGGTGAACTCCACCGAGGCTTCGTAGCGTTCCTGGTGATTGAGGTGCAGGCCGTCACCGGCCAGCTCGTCCGGGTCGCCACCGGTTACCAGGTTGAACAGCGCACGGCCGTTTGACAGACGGTCCAGGGTAGCGGCCTGGCGGGCCGCCACGGTCGGCGAAATGATGCCTGGGCGCAGGGCCACCAGGAATTTCAGATGCTGGGTCACGGGGATCAGCGACGCTGCCACCAGCCAGGAATCCTCGCAGGAACGCCCGGTAGGGATCAGTACCCCACCAAACCCGAGGCGGTCGGCGGCCTGAGCGATCTGCTGCAGGTAACCGTGGTCGACCGCACGGGCGCCGTCGGAAGTGCCCAGGTACTTGCCGTCACCGTGGGTTGGCAGGAACCAGAAAATATTAAGGCTCATTGGAGTTGTCTCCTCAAGGGTGGCTCAAACCGGGGCGGTGCCCCGGCACAGGCGAATCAATCAAGGCGCGCTAGCGACCTTGGCCGGGGGTGTCCAGATCACGTCCTTGATGCTCAGTGGCTTGGGTATCAGCTTGAGCGCCTGGAAGGTGTCGGCGATTTTCTGCTGTGCAGCCACTACCTCTGGGGTCAACGGCGCAGCACCATAGCCTTGGCGTTTGACCGAGGTGAGGGTGATGTCGGCAGGCAGGCCGAGCAGCGGCGCTACCTGGTCGGTGACTTGCTGCGGGTTGGCCTGGGACCACTCGCCCACGGCACGCACTTCTTCGATCAGGGTGTTGATCACTGCCGGGTGCTGCGTCGCGTAGTTGCGGGTGGCCAGGTAGAACTGGTGGTTGTCGACCAGGTTCTTGCCGTCACGCAGGGTGCGCGCCTGCAGTTGCTGTTCGGCGGCGGCCTGGTAAGGGTCCCAGATCACCCAGGCATCGACGCTGCCACGCTCGAAGGCAGCGCGGGCATCGGACGGGGGCAGGTAGACCGGCTGAATATCGCTGTACTTGAGGCCGGCGTCTTCCAGGGCGCGGACCAGCAGGTAGTGAACGTTCGAGCCTTTGTTGAGGGCGACTTTCTTGCCTTTGAGTTCTTTCACCGACTGGATGGCCGAGCCCTTCGGCACCAGGATCGCTTCGCTGTGCGGCGCTGGCGGCTCGTAGGCGACATAGAGCAGGTCGGCGCCAGCAGCCTGAGCGAACACCGGCGGGGTCTCGCCGGTAACGCCAAAGTCGATGGAGCCGACGTTCAGGCCTTCAAGCAGCTGCGGGCCACCGGGGAATTCTGTCCACTGCACCTGGATGCCCTGCTCGGCCAGGCGCTTCTCCAGCGTGCCCTTGGCCTTGAGCAGCACCAGGGTGCCGTATTTCTGATAACCGATACGCAGGCTTTCGGCCTGGGCTTGGGTAATGGCGCCGAAGGACACAGCCGCCGCAAACAGGGCGACCAGACCGCGACGCAAGAAGACTGTGCGCATGGCGCTCTCCTGTGCGAATGAGGTTCGGGTTGCACCTGCTTGCCTCGTTGACGGGCGAGTAAGGTGGATGACGCGATAAAGCCGTTGTTACCGGTTCAGATGCTCCAGCGGGCACTGATCAGGCGTTCGTTGAGTACGCCGGGTTCCACGGGGCGCGGCCGGCGGGCCAGGGCTACGTGGAACGTTTCCAGCGAGTCCTGCAGGCGCTCTTCCAGAGCGGGTACCAACTGTGCCGGCCTGGCGCCTTCTCCGTAGGCGATCTGGCTGTCGTCGGCGAAGATCCCTTGCAGGGTCTCTTGCGCCTTGAGTGCCGACAGCACCGGTTTTAACGCGTAATCCACCGCCAGCATGTGGGCGATGCTGCCGCCGGTGGCGATTGGCAGCACGATCTTGTGAGCCAGGGCGCGTTCGGGCAGCAGGTCGAGCAAGGTCTTCAGCGCACCGGCGAACGACGCCTTGTACACCGGGGTGGCAACGATCAGGCCATCGGCCTGGGCAACCAGTTGCTGGAAGTGCTGCACCTGCGGGCTGTCGAAGCGTGCATGCAGCAGGTCCTCGGCAGGAAAGTCTCGTACCTGGAAAGTCACCACCTCGACGCCACGGTCCTGCAGCCACTGGCGCGAGCGCTCGAGCAGCACGCCGGAGCGTGAACGTTGACTTGGGCTACCACCGATTGAGACGACCAGCATTGAAGCGCTTCCTTGTGTTCTGTTGGAGGTGACATTAACAGCTGCTATATATATCTAGAAATCATATTTTTTCATTTGTTTATTCCATTTTTATCTTTACCTGTGAAGGCCTGTTCGCGGGTGAGCCCGTTCCCACAGGTACTGCGCGAACGCGCAGAGAACACAGCCCGCGAGCGCGCCGGGCGGCTTCAGCCGCGAAGCAGGCGCTGCGGTGGATGGCACCGGCTTCGCCGGTGTTCGCGGCTGAAGCCGCTCCTTGTATCTCGACTTTCGCCTCCCAAGAGGCGAAAGTTCTCGACTGATCATCGAGGGAAGGTCTTGAAGCGGAGCCGCTCCTAGGGCATCGAGCCCGTACTGTAGATG